>NZ_JBHTSL010000068.1:5343-27649 GCF_042795115.1 Arthrobacter sp. NPDC056493
CGGCGGGGCGCCCCTGCTGTCGCAGCCGGCCCGCCCCGCGGGTTGGTCCCGCCGCTGTCGGGGGTTTGATTAATAACTGGGGGGGTCCCGAAGCATGCTTCGGGACCCCCACTGTTGTGTTCCGGGCCACCCGAATCGTGCCGTCGGGGGTGCCGCGACACGCCGTCTGCGGCACGACACGCTGGCGTTTAAATGTGTCTAACTACTCCACAGGGTGTGGATTCCGTCCGCCAAAAACCCGGAAATCCGGACATTTTGCAGGCCCCGGCCTGTGGATTAAAAGTGCATTAAATGACATACTTGTAATACATCATCTTGGGGTCCCATCCGGGGCCGCGCACTACATGTAGTATCGACATACAGATTGAGCGGGAGACCGGCGCAGCCAGTACTGGACGGTAAGGTCCGGGCAGAGTCCACCGCTACGATGCCGGAGATTTAAAGACAGAGACACCAGCAAGGTCTCAGAAGAGTGCAGCAGTAGTGACTTCAACAAAGGGGACAGGAACCATGACCGTTACGGTTTACACCAAGCCGGCCTGCGTACAGTGCAACGCTACCTACCGTGCGCTGGACAAGAAGGGCATTGCCTACCAGAGCGTGGACATCTCCCAGGACGCGGACGCCCTTGAGCGCCTGAAGTCGCTCGGCTACATGCAGGCACCGGTCGTCGTCACGGACCAGGACCATTGGTCCGGTTTCCGCCCGGACAAGATCGAAGAGCTGGCGCTCAGCGCGACCGCTTCTGTGGCCTAAGGCTGCGCCCAAGCCGTTTCCGGCAGAGAATTCCCAAGTAGATGAGGTGACTCGCATGGCCGCGCCGGCCTTTGCCGAAGCGCCGGCCGCAGCCCGTGCTGCGGACACGACGCCCGTCAGTCAGACACCGCCCGTGAACCAGACCCACAGCCGCCTCATCTACTTTTCCTCGGCCTCCGAGAACACCAGCCGCTTCATTGGGAAGCTTGGTGCGGATGCCGCCAGGATCCCCCTGCATGCGAAGGACCAACCCCTCGTTGCCTGCGAACCGTTCGTGCTCGTAGTCCCCACCTACGGCGGGACGGGCGGCGAGGGTTCAGTGCCGAAGCAGGTCATCAGATTCCTGAACAACCCGGATAACAGGCGGCTGCTCCGCGGTGTCATCGGGGCCGGAAACACGAATTTTGGGGACAACTACTGCATGGCGGGCGACATCATCGCCGCCAAGTGCAATGTTCCCCACCTATACAGGTTCGAACTCATGGGTACGCCGGAAGACGTCTCCCGTGTACAAGAAGGATTGGAAGAGTTTTGGACACGACTGTCGCAGACACAGAAGTAACCAGGCCCGAAGGAAAGGACGCGTCCATGGACACGGCTGTTGAAAAGCAGGAGAAGCCGGCGCTCCCCGCTGCCTACAAAGGCCTGGGCTACCACGAGCTGAACGCGATGCTGAACCTGTACGGTCCGAACGGCGAAATCCAGTTCGAGGCTGACCGCGAGGCTGCCCACCAGTACTTCCTGCAGCACGTGAACAACAACACGGTCTTCTTCCACGACCTCGAGGAGAAGCTCGACTACCTGGTGAAGAACCAGTACTACGAGCGCGAAACCCTCGACCAGTACACGATGAACTTCATCCGTGACCTGTTCAACCGTGCCTACAAGAAGAAGTTCCGCTTCGAGACGTTCCTGGGCGCCTTCAAGTTCTACACGTCCTACACGCTGAAGACGTTCGACGGCAAGCGTTTCCTGGAGCGCTACGAGGACCGCGTGTGCATGGTCGCCCTGCACCTGGCCCGCGGCGACGAGCAGCTCGCCAGCCGCCTTGTGGATGAGATCATTGACGGCCGCTTCCAGCCGGCAACGCCCACGTTCCTTAACGCCGGGAAGGCCCAGCGCGGCGAGCTCGTCTCCTGCTTCCTCCTCCGCATCGAAGACAACATGGAGTCGATCGCCCGCGGCATCAACTCCGCGCTGCAGCTCTCCAAGCGCGGCGGCGGCGTTGCCCTCTCGCTGACCAACATCCGCGAACACGGCGCGCCGATCAAGCAGATCGAAAACCAGTCCTCCGGCGTCATTCCGGTCATGAAGCTCCTCGAAGACAGCTTCTCCTACGCCAACCAGCTGGGCGCCCGCCAGGGCGCCGGTGCCGTGTACCTGCACGCCCACCACCCGGACATCCACCGCTTCCTGGACACTAAGCGCGAGAACGCCGACGAGAAGATCCGCATCAAGACCCTCTCCCTCGGCGTCGTGATCCCGGACATCACGTTCGAGCTGGCCAAGAAGAACGAGGACATGTACCTGTTCTCGCCGTACGACGTCGAACGCGTCTACGGCGTACCGTTCTCGGACGTCTCGGTCTCCGAGAAGTACTACGAGATGGTTGACGATTCCCGGATCAAGAAGACCAAGATCAGTGCCCGGGAGTTCTTCCAGACCCTCGCGGAAATCCAGTTCGAGTCCGGCTACCCGTACATCATGTTCGAGGACACTGTGAACCGGGCAAATCCGATCGACGGCAAGATCACCATGAGCAACCTCTGCTCGGAAATTCTGCAGGTCTCCACGCCGTCCCTGTACAACGAGGACCTCACGTATGAGACCGTTGGCAAGGACATCTCGTGCAACCTCGGTTCGATGAACATCGCCAAGACCATGGATTCCCCGGACTTCGGTGCTTCGATCGAGACGGCCATCCGTGCACTCAGCGCGGTGTCGGACATGTCCTACATCAACTCCGTGCCGTCTGTCGCTGAGGGCAACGCGCAGTCACACGCCATCGGTCTTGGCCAGATGAACCTGCACGGCTACCTGGCGCGCGAGCGGGTGCACTACGGGTCCGACGAGGGCCTGGACTTCACCAACATCTACTTCTACACCGTGGTGTTCCACGCCATCCGCGCGTCGAACCTGCTGGCCATCGAAACCGGCCAGACGTTCGGCGGCTTCGAAAAGTCCACGTACGCCAGCGGCGAATTCTTCGACAAGTACACAGAGCAGGAGTGGGCCCCGGAGACGGAGCGTGTCCGCGAACTGTTCGCCGGCACCCACATCCCCACGCAGGATGACTGGCGCGAGCTCAAGGCCTCCGTCGTGGAGCACGGTATCTACAACCAGAACCTGCAGGCCGTGCCGCCGACGGGTTCGATCAGCTACATCAACAACTCCACGTCCTCGATCCACCCGGTGGCGGCCAAGATTGAAATCCGCAAGGAAGGCAAGATCGGCCGCGTCTACTACCCGGCGCCG
Source organism: Arthrobacter sp. NPDC056493 (assembly GCF_042795115.1). NCBI lineage: Bacteria > Bacillati > Actinomycetota > Actinomycetes > Micrococcales > Micrococcaceae > Arthrobacter > Arthrobacter sp. NPDC056493. The sequence continues at coordinate 8,575 of NZ_JBHTSL010000068.1, forward strand.
TACCTGACCAACGACAACCTGGACTACTACCAGGACGCGTACGAGATCGGCTACGAGAAGATCATCGACACGTACGCCGCTGCCACCCAGCATGTGGACCAGGGCCTGTCGCTGACGCTGTTCTTCAAGGACACCGCCACCACCCGCGACATCAACAAGGCCCAGATCTACGCCTGGCGCAAGGGCATCAAGACGCTCTACTACATCCGCCTCCGCCAGCTCGCGCTGGAAGGGACCGAGGTAGAGGGCTGCGTCAGCTGCGCCCTGTAGCTTCAACTAAATCGTGACCGTACGACGGCGGGTGCCCGCCCGCCGTCGTACGCTTTAAGTAAGAACCCACCCAACTTCTTAGGGGATGACATGACCGAAAAGGTCAAGCTGCTGAGCCACGTCGAGGCCATCAACTGGAACCGCATCCAGGACGACAAGGACGTGGAGGTCTGGAACCGCCTCGTCAACAACTTCTGGCTGCCGGAGAAGGTGCCTCTGTCCAACGACGTCCAGTCGTGGCACACGCTCACCCCGGCGGAGCAGCAGCTGACCATGCGCGTGTTCACCGGACTGACCCTGCTGGACACCATCCAGGGCACCGTCGGGGCCGTCTCGCTGATCCCGGACGCAATCACCCCGCATGAAGAGGCCGTGTACACGAACATCGCCTTCATGGAGTCCGTGCACGCCAAGAGCTACTCCTCCATCTTCTCCACGCTGGCCTCCACCAAGGAGATCGACGAGGCGTTCCGCTGGTCCACCGAGAACGAGAACCTTCAGAAGAAGGCCCAGATCGTCATGGACTACTACCAGGGCGACGACCCCCTGAAGCGCAAGGTGGCCTCCACCCTGCTCGAGAGCTTCCTGTTCTACTCCGGCTTCTACCTGCCCATGTACTGGTCCTCGCGCGCCAAGCTGACGAACACGGCTGACCTGATCCGCCTCATCATCCGCGACGAGGCCGTGCACGGCTACTACATTGGTTACAAGTTCCAGCGCGGACTGGAGACCGTTTCCGAAGCGCGCCGGCAGGAGATCAAGGACTACACCTTCGAACTGCTCTTCGAGCTGTACGAGAACGAAGTCCAGTACACGCACGACCTCTACGACGGCGTCGGCCTGGCCGAGGACGTCAAGAAGTTCCTGCACTACAACGCCAACAAGGCGCTGATGAACCTGGGCTACGAAGCCATGTTCCCCGCCTCCGTCACGGACGTGAACCCGGCCATTCTTTCGGCCCTGTCGCCGAACGCCGACGAGAACCACGACTTCTTCTCGGGCTCGGGGTCCTCTTACGTGATTGGCAAGGCTGTCAATACTGAGGATGAGGACTGGGACTTCTAGTTCTTCTTCCTCCTCCTCTTCTTGCGGTCCCTTAGTTCGACGTCGTTGTGAGGTTCCAAGCTACTTGAGCCTGTTTCATTTTAGTTGACTCGCTGTTTCAAGCTATTTGAGCCAGCCCAGCCACGGTCGTAGCGGTAGCACTTCCCGGAATGTCGTTCCGACTTGGGGAGCAAATTGTAGGTTGGCGGTTGGAAGCCGAGCAATTAGGAAGTCCTTCGACAGTGACTGGTGTCGATGTTGGCGCCGGGAATATCAACCCGGCGTCAACGCGACCTGGTAGCTGACAATTCCCATGCTTTCCCGCAGCGAATCACGCCTAACGAAGGCCCATGCCGTGATGAGGCGCGGAGGATGTCAGACGTCCCCAGCGCTGTTCATTAGGACAAACAGTTAATTCGGATCCGCGTTGCGGTCAGTCTAGACCGCCCGAAAGAGGTAAAGGGACACTTGTACGCCTATTGGGGAACTTTTGTGACTCAGGATGTGGTCGCTAAGTGAGGGCAATGATGACAACCAGCAATTCGCTTCTGGCTAGCCTCGCTATCATCAAATCAAACTGGGATTACTCCCAAGAAAGCTACGTCGATAACTTCCTACCGTTTTTCTTGGACGCAGCTAAGGGTGCAAGCGGGCCAATTACACCAGCTGGGGCCAAGCTGCACATTAGGGAACGATTTGGGATCGACGTACCCGAGGGCGTCCTCACGACCCTTAGCCGCAGGGCTGCCCACAAGCAGTATGGCCGGCGCGAAAACGGCACCTTCATCGCAGATCCAACAAAGTTTGACGACATCCGGGACTTGAATCGGCAGAAAGCCGATTATCTGAGGAAGCAGTCCGCTCTCGTCAATGAGCTTGTCACATATGCGGCAAACCGGTTTGAGCGGATCCTTAGCGTGGAGGACGCTGAAGACGCACTGCTGAATTACATCGAGGAACACTCGGTTCCCATTCTGGGCTCCGTAATGAAAGGCGCGCCGTATGATTCGCGCCCCGCTCCTCGGTCCAGCCCCGACACGGAATACATCGTCAACTCGTTCATAAGTGACGTCGTGAGTAGTATGCCGGCGTCCTTCGAGCACCTCGAAACGGTCGTCAAAGGGAGCATGCTCGCAGTTTCCCTTTACCTCCCGAACAACAGCGAACTCGGCAAAAGGTTCGACAGGACGACGCTGTATTTCGATGCTCCTGTCCTTCTGAAGGCGTTGGGTTACGAGGGAGGGGATGCAAAGGCTGCTGCCCAAGACCTTCTCGCATTATCGCGAGCTGCGGGAGCCGAGCTCGCGTGCTTTACACATAGCGTGAGCGAGGTTAAGGGGATCTTGGACCGGTCTGCGGCGAAAGCTTTGCATGGAGGATTTCATGGAAGCCACCGCCGGGCCACTGATGCATATTTTGCCAGCGAAGGGTTCAGTGGCAGTGACATTCTCCTGCTGTCACAGCGTCTCGAGGAAGATGTCGCTGCTCTAGGATTGACGATCCGAGAACGTCCCGCAGCTACTGCCGAGCTTACAGTGGATGAGTTGGCCCTAGAAGAAGTAATGGATGCGAGCATCACTTATTCAAGTCGGGACACACTTTTGAATGACTTGGACAGTCTCACGGCTGTTCACCGCCTTCGTGGCGGGCGAAGCAGTTCTCGCTTGGAAACATGTCGCGCACTACTGGTCACCACCAACGGAGGCCTTGCGCGGGTCGGTCGCCTGTTTTTCGCCAGGGAAGAAGGCGATCATGGTTGGCCTCCCGTGCTGACTGATCACCACCTTGCCACTCTCGTTTGGCTCAAGAAGCCGCAAGCTGCACCAACACTGCCTCGACGCCAAATTCTTGCCGACTGCTTCGCTGCCCTTGAACCTGGTGGCCGGATTTGGGACCGCTACCTTGAAGAGATTGACCGACTGGGGCGCCGGGGGAAAGCATCAGAAAATGACCTGATGCTGCTTCGCTACTCGACCGAAGCTCAGCGTAGCCTCATGGACCGGACAATGGGAGATGCCGACCAGGTGACGGCTGAGACCGTGGCAGAGATCTTGGACAAGGTTAGGGCAAACATCCTGGCTACGACCGAGCGTGAGCGCGACATCGCCTCCAAGGCGGCGAGCAAGACACAAGCGGCGCTGGAAAACGTCGAAGAATCCCTTCGAGAGAGGGAAAGGTCCCTGGCATCCGAGCATGCGGCCAAGCTAGCGGCAGAGGACCGCTCGACAACACTGGAAGCTCGAGTCGTGGCCCTCGAGACCAAAGCTGAGACTTTGCGTAAAGCAGCAAGCGCGAAGGCCAAACGACATGCGGCGGTAACTTACTGGGTCGTTCTGGGTTTTTGCGGCGTAGTGCTCCTCTACGCCGCCTTCGCTACCTTCCTTCCCGACGGCATCATGCCAGGCTGGGGAAAGCCTGCCATGCCTTTCTGCCTCGCCTTCGCAGGCATCGGTGGATTCGCAACGTTGATGTGGGGCGGGAGCATCAAGGGTACCGCTGGTAGATTCAGGCGCGCTCATGAGAACTACCTGGAAGGGCGGTACCTTCGAGCGCTGGGAGGCTAATGCGTTACCCCAGCTCGAAGCAGCAGGAGTCAACCGGGAAGATTGTCGTCCATCGGCATTCAAGGACTCGCCAGAGCAGAAGGGTGACAGGGCATGTCAAAAGAGGCCAGGAAGGCGGCGGCGCTCCAAACGATTTCAAGGTTCGTGCTGCGTGCACGCCTGGTCCAGGAGCACTCTCTGGCCCAGGACAAGCTGGCCCTCGAAAAATACGCAGCGTGGACCATGACGTTCAACCTCATCGTCAACACCAAGACTGGTGAGAGGTCCGTTGAGATGAAGCCTGCTCCGTTGCTTCCGACGGAGCAGGTGGAGTCCGCTGCCGCGCGGGTTCGCCCGCTCTTTTTGAAAGACGATGGCGTCCACTACGACAAAGTCCTTAACGTCCTTTCCGAACTGGTTGCCACGTCCCCCGCTCACCGGAAGGAAGTGGCAGACCTCAGATCGAAGTTCAGGATCGCCGACCCCGACTACCCTAATGGCCGCCCCAAGACGGCGCGCTCAGAGCCGAGCATGTCGAACAAGGAGGTGGCTGCTGCCTGGCTGTATGGACACCTACTGCCTACCCCCTTGAATCGGGCGCTTCAGTCCCCATGAGATGGCGGCTTCGCGGGCCTTGTGAGGAACCCCTCGCGGCACAAGTCATTAGGTCTAGACCATGGCTGATGCCGCTAAAACTTGTTGCTAGGGGTTTAAGCGGCCCATGCTTAAGGCTTCTGAAAGGTCATTTCGAATTGCACCGCATACCAATGGGCGTGAGTGCCTGCAGCAGACAGCGTCAATGATTCGGGCTTAGAGTGTGGCATGGCTGAACGGAGATCGAGGATCAGGCGTTTGGTATCGCTCGGCCTTGGCAGTGTCATTACCACAGCTGTGGCTTCAATCTTCCTAATGGTGGTTAATGGGCGCCGGCCCGACTCGCTTCCCCTATTCTTTGTCACCTTCCTGGCCATGTGGGTGATTTGGCTATTGGCCATCCTGATAGTCAACCGGCTCAGGTTCAAGCTATGGCGGCGGCGGGGATGGACGGAAGTCTGGGTTGGTTCGCCTGAGCCGTTGCCTGGCGGTCTGGCCAATAGCTGGGTGCGGGGACTGATTTCAGTGCGCGCACCGCTCGTGGACTTCGTGACGGATGAGTCCCGGGAGGGAGCCTGGATCAAGCCTGCGACCTTCCCTGTCAACGGCCGAATGTCTCCAGACCGTACACAGTTGGAGGTGCGGGATTACGTGGCGGTCAACTTCGGTCCGGGGCTCCGAGTGGTCTCCCTCCAGACCACTTATGGACCCATCGATGTGGCCGGATACCCAGAGGCGTTAGACCAGTTCGAGGCAGAATTGTTCGGGTCCGTAAATCGCTAATCAGACTTTGGCGCACCATCGTTTTTACGAGGTTGGCCTACGGCAAATTGTGCCCTCCGCTAGCCGAACCCTGCACGGCACATATCTGGAGGTCTAGGCCAATGGCTCCGCTGGAGCAACTACATGGATGCGGGGTGACGTAAAGTGGGCGTTATTGGCCCCATTGAATCCATCTGTGGTGCTGTCCCCATGAGCCATTTAGGGAAAGCGATAAGCGATGCGAGGTTTTACTTTTGATTACACTCCGTCAGACAAATTTGACCGGCCCGATGAGGAAATTGCACGGAATGGTTCTCTATATGAGAAATCGGCCATAGCAGGCCGGGAAAACCTGAGTAGAGAGGTTTTTCTAATTTTGGCCGACACCGACGAGATTGACGTCTATAACTCGCTCGCAATGAACTACACGACTCCACCCGACATCCTGAACAGGATTGTGGAACGTTTCCCGGAGCTACGTGAGTGGGCGGCGACCAATCCGAATGCTTCCGCGGATCTGAAGAAGACAGCGCCGCTGGCTGAACACATCGCACAATCCATTGCCAGCTTTGCGGATGAGGTTGAGGCCACCGATGCAGAACGCCGTGAATTGTTGAAGCGCTACTACAAGCTGCGGCCGCCTGGCGGCCCGCTCCTCGAGGACGTCTGGGCTGACATCCGTCCGCAGTGAGGTTGGCTCCGCTTTTGGGAACCTCAATCGGGCCAGTTTACTTGGTCTACTCCAATGGGGGAGCTGGAAATTGGATGGCTGAGCCGCAGGACAGTCATCGGGGACGATGGACTCGTGATCGGCGGAGGGCATGGAATTCTCAGCGGCCTCCAGGCAGTCTTGATCTAAGTTCTTCTGCACGGGAGGCGATGGCCTGACGCTGTTCGCGGGTGAATCTTCGGGCCTGTAGGTCGAGAACCGCCCGGCTGGCCAACTCTCCGACACCTAACATGTGCCCCACCCGACGGATTGCTTCCTCGCTGTCCTCTGAATCCTCAATCACCTGGAAGACTTCGTCACGCCGATCCATCGCCTGTACCAGGGCATCGACGATCATCAATTCTTGCCGTGTCTGCCGCTCATCCTCCTCCATCCTGAGCATCTATTCTTCTGGGAAAGGTCGGATGATTTCGGGCGGAAATGCGTCGATCAGTTGCTTCCTGAGCTTCTTGCCGGCTTTCCATTCATCCATGTTGAGGTCGCTGCTTCTGCCTCGTTGGTCGATTAGTGAGATGCAGCCGCAGCTGCGGTCTTCGACGACGGTCAGGTCGGCCAGGGAGATGGTCTTCGTTTTGCCGGAGTTCTGGCTTATAAGGTGTGTTGAGGTCAGCACCAGTGTGGTGGGGGAGGACTTATGGCGCCATGTTGTATTTCCATGCTGGCCTTCTACTGGCGACTGACGATTTTTCGCTTCCTTGGTCCGCTGCCAGATCTCGTAACGATCCATCGCAAGTCCTAGGCTTCCGGCGTCCGCCTTGAAAAGTTTCACCGATTTATCGACGGCGACGATCAGCGAGCCGATGCTGGTTCTCAGGATCGTTGTGAGTTCGGCGGAGGTGATTGCTGGCGCCCGGTCGAGGAGTTCCTGCCGGTCCCGAGTGCTTCGTCCGAGCAGGGCGTTAATCGCCAATTGGTCCAGGTAGTCCTGGGGAACGTAGTCGTCCCATCCCAACTCGGCCGTCAGGGCGTGCCGGGCTGATTGGACGGCGTCCTCACTGAACCCGGCATCGACAATGCCGCGGAGGGTGTTGATGCTTTCCTTGAAAGCCGGGACGGTGTTCTGTCTGACCGGATCGAGAATGAGGTCGAGTTGGCTCTGGTCGTTATTGATCGCGGTGGTGAAGTTCTCGACGGAATAGATGATTCCGGCTTCGTGCCGGAGCCGGGCCAGTAGTTCGTAGCGCAGTGCTTCACAGAGAAGATCGGCGTCCTGGGACGGCGCCAGAAGAGACAGCGCGACGCCCTGTTTCCGGGACTTGATCACGGTCGGAGTCGTGATGAGGGGTGGATCCTGATGATGACTTACGGCTCCACCCGCTGGCAGACGGATATCCAAGGCTGAGGGCACGGGGCCGGTGAAGGTGAGGGCGGTATTGCCGGCGACGAGCCAGCGGCAGGCCCATTCGATAAGTTCAGCTTTGGTCAGACCGGTCGTGGCCGGTGCCCCGAATTGTGCGGCTCCCACGCCGCTCGTTCCGTACCGGTAGGTCAATAAGCCGCTGGAGACATTGCTGAACTTGTGCGGGTCCTCGGCCTCAAGGACCGACTTTTCAAGGGCGGTAACTTCATCAGTTAGCTCTCGAAAGGTTGATACGGCGGCCGCGATCGCATTCAGGAAACCGGCAACATCATCCGGTTTGCCTACGGCGTAGAACTGGAGTGAGTCCGTGGTCACGGTACCGCCGTGCAGGATCGTTACGGGCTGCACAAGGCGCAAGAGCACGTGCTCAAGCAGGTGGGTGATCCCGGCAAGCGTGGGTGGTTCATCGCGCATTCCGACACCGAATATCAACGTGCCAGTGCAGAGGCCATCGCGGTCCAACCAAAATGAGGTAATCCTGTTGTGGGAGGTCGTGTGCACCGTCTGCATCATGGGTCACAGTCTTGCAGATCGAGCGATTCAGCAGAGTCTGAGACGCGAACCCCAGGTAGGAAGCGGCGGCATCGGCGTAGAGAACCTCAACCGGGCCAGTTGCCTTGGTCCAGTCCAATGACGGCAATGCCGTGGTTCGCCCGGCCCCACGGCGGGCAGTTAAGCTGCGACTATGGTCGCGGCGCAGATTACTAAGAGGTACCACTGATATGAAGTGGATAAACCTCTGTCGGTGGCTCACTTTCCAGCGAACCAGACGTTATTACGGGTGGAACCTCGCCAAGCAATTGAGGAATTCCGCCCTGCAGGAAGAGTTCAGAGAATGGACTCTCCGCGACAACGAGCTCGCCGTTATGGAGTGGGCGTTTGCATGGCTCACCATCGCCGCCATTACTGTCCTCCCGGTTACCTGGGTACTCCTGCAGTGGGCACCGTGGTTGGTGCCTGCCATGACAGTCATCGCCCTACTCGGACCTCTAGCCGGTATCCTCAGTGCGCTGGAGATTTATATCCGCTGGCTTATCGGACTCTGGTTTCCGCGTTCTCCTGCACGTCTGCCAGGCGGCCCCTCCGTCATCGAGGGAAATTCCTTGTTGGCCAGCAGTTTGGCGACCTATGCGCTTATCCCCGTTCTATACATCTTCCTTGAAGCTGTTCTAAGTCCAGCGGCCGGCTAGAAGCTCCCGCCCCATAAGGACCGGGACAGCCTTGACCGGCTTCTCCGTCAACACGCTTGAGGAACCTTGCACGGCACAGTTGGGTAGGTCTAGTCCAACCTTCCCCTCAAGAACTCTCATCCGACAACTGCGATAGAGTTCGAGCCACCGCAACTCAGTGCCGCGTTCTAACGCGCCAACGCCTCACCCAGCCGAGGCAGCGTTGAAGTATGCCGGGGCCAATTCCGGGAAAGTGCGCATACATTAAGGCTTTTGCCTTATCCCCGTCGAACCAGACGATCTTGAAGGAATCGAGCATTTCCTCCATCTCGGACTCGTCTCCGGCAAAGAATGAGTAGTCACTGTCCTGGATTTCCACCATGCATTCCGGTCCGGCAAACTCGAGAAGATACCACGCCGGCGTAGCTGAAGGCTGGGAGTAGTAGAGAACGAAACATCCAGCATGCGATCCAGCATGGCACAGCCCAATGGACGCCCGATCCTTGCCTTCGGGGCCGACGGACAAGTAGGGACGTGACGAATCACGTGAACCGGAAATCATATTTTGATTATGAGGCCGTGCCCTTCGGTGTCGAATCCGAACGTCAACCGGCGTTGGGTTCAAGGACTCTACGAGCTCGCTGGCACGGACCTACTTCAGCCGTATGTGCCGTTGTTTGCCGCGAAGATTATGTAGGACCTTGGGCGACAGTTTGTCGCCCTGCTGCGCTGCCTTCTTCAGGAGGGCCTTGCCTTCCCGAGCATGCCCGGCCTGCCAGAGCGCGAGGCCCAAGTTATGCAGCGCATTCGGTTCGCCTTCCGCCACGCTGCGTCGAAGGAGTTCAATCTCTTTGTCCGGATTTCCCGCCTTGGAATAGAGGACGGCCAGCATAATCAAGACATCTACTTCACCGTTTTGAAGGTGCTTTTCCAGCAGTCTGATTGCGCTTTCAAGGTCCAGTTCGTTTGTGGTGTCAATGTATTCCACTGCCGCCTCGGCGCTTGTTTCGCTGCCTTCCCGGAGAACCTTCACAGCTGATTCTTCATCGCCCATCGCTCGGTACGACATGGCCAGACGGAGCGGCACGGCGGGGTGACTGCCGGCAAGTCGCAGCCACTTGATGGCTTCAGCATGCCGTTCCATCTCCCAATTGGTTTCTCCCAGAGCGAATGCCGCCTTCGGATCTCCTACGGCATGTGCTTTCTCGAATTGAACCAGGGCCTCCTTGGATCGGTCCATCTCGTGAAGGAACACCCCATAGTTCAGGTACGCTTCCTTCACGCCCTGCTCAATGGCCATGCGGTACAGGAATTCAACCGCTTCCGACTTGGAAATCTGTCTGAGGTCATTCGCTGCATTGAAAAGGCCGTCGGGGTCTCCCGACAGGATCAGCTCCACGGACGATCGAAAGTCCACCGTTTCCGTCTCTGCGGTTTTCACTGCCCTGCCTGACTTCGGATCCCTCTTGGAACGGTACGGAAAAAACACGGAGCCACAGGCCCAGCATCAGAGACAGACTATGGCAGCACTTCCTACAGAGCTAGCAATTCATGCCACTTCAAGGAGGAACCCTTCACTGCACAGTCCGCGGGCCTGGGGATGTGGTTCAGCTTTCATGCACAACCTAATGCGGTACAGAGGCGTTCCTATCCGGCTAAGGAGAAGGAGGTCCCGCCATTGTCCGGACCTGAAAGGGCATTAGTCAGGTCGACGCCGTGGCCCGTCTGGCCAGAGCCACCCCGGATTCGCTCATTTCCTCCGAGAGCTTCAACACGTCGTACGCCCCCAGCTGGATTTCGCGGCTAAACGCGGTGACCCGAGTTCCGTCGTTGGTGGCATCAATCACGAAACGGATATGGGGCCGCACTTTCAGGTGTTTGGCAGCATCCCGGTGGCGCCAGTCGCCCTCCCACTCTCGGCTGATTTCCACCCAAACGTCCGAACCCGTGACTTTCGTAGTCAATCCGGGCTGGCCGAATACCCGGGTCAAGGCGTGCACCGTGTCCTGACGGGACAAGGCAGTGATCCATTGCTCCTCGCTCTGGAAGTGATGTCGGCCGGGCCCGAACTGCAGGACGATCCCTATGCCTACCAAGTTGGGCCAGAACGCGGCTAGCACCAGATGGCGGGGATCAGCGATTGACTGCCACGCAAACTGCAAAACGCCGAGCAGAAGAGTAATGAGGAGAAAGATTCTCCTCCAGATGCCAGGGACCGGAACCAGGTCCGCAGTGCCGCGTCTGCCGGAGGCAAGCCAGGCCCCGAGGCCGAATGTAAGGAGCGCTTGCCCGCAGGCGACGATGATCGGAACGACCTCGGTTCGGGGGTCCGGGGCGGAGGCAAAAACAATGATCACCGACGTGGCGGCGAGCCCGACCATGATCAGCCCCGCACCGATCCGAATCCTTCTATCCCGCGCCGATGTGTCCATGGACCACTGTCGACGAGCCTTCGTTCCCTTGTCAACGGACCTGCGAGTGGCCGGCCCGTAAGCCGACCTTCAGGGCGTCGATCAACCGAAGTTGGCTACGGCCGGACACCAGGACTGTCCTTCGTGGGGAACCCTTCACGGCACATGTCGCTAGGTCTAGTCCATTTTCGCCTCCGGGAACCCTCCACAAGACAGCTTGAAGTCACTTCGCATGGAGTCGAACCAGTTACGAAAAGAATTTCCTCAAAGGAACATGGAACCAATTCAGCACTCCGGACACTATGGAGTATGAGTGGGGGATCAGAGCATGCTGACGAAGCCTTATGGTTGTTGGCTGTTACCGGTGATGGCGATGCATTTGGATACCTTTTCGATCGGCACCGAGACCGGGTCCTGCACCATGTGTTGAAGGTCGTCGGTTCCAATCACGCGGAGGACATCACGGCCGTTGTTTTCTACGAAGCCTGGCGTCGCCGGGAGTACGTGCGCATCGTCAACGGCTCCATTGTTCCCTGGCTGCTGGTCACGGCGAACAACACGATCCGCAACCACACCCGTCAGCGAAGACGGTACAAGGCCTTCCTCGATCAGTTGCCACTTCCGGCTATGGGAGGAGACGTGGCCGAGGACTTCGCTGAGTTCAGCGAGCGTGACGAGCAGGCGACGGTGCTACGGGCGGCGTTCTCTCGGCTCAAGCCCCAAGACCGCGACGTGCTCACTCTGTGTGTAGTTGAGGGTCTGAGCGTGAGACAAGCTGCCGCTGCACTTGGAATTGCCGAGGGCACGGTTAAGTCACGTCTACACCGCGCCAAGACGCGCCTCGGTGCGCTATACATGCGATTGAACCCACGCCGCTTCCTAACCGGCCAGGTACTTCCCGAAGGGAGATCCTTGTGAGTCCCCATGAATTTCAGGCTGATCGCAGTGACGCACTGCGCCGGCAGCTGGTCCAGCTCCCTGCGTCCCTCCAGCGGGATCCAGATCAAAGAAACGTAACCCGCACCAAGGAGCGGATCCTGCGGGAAAGCAAGCCCGTAAACAAAAACCGACACCTAGGACAGCGGTTAGTCGCCGGCAGCGTGGCAGGCGCCCTGACCTGTGGTGCACTGGCCCTGGCACTCACGCCCACGGATCGGTCAGACGACGCATCACGGATCATCGAATCACTGACCCACCCCCAGCAGGAGGCCGACAAGCTGCCGTCCACGGCACTCCCATCCCTGGGCAGCGTAGGCATCGATCCCACCCAGACCAGGCTCCTGGGGCACAGCAATTCGATCACCTACTATGGTGCTCCGGCCCCGGGCAAGCTCACGCCCGGCGCTCCCTCAGGCAAGGCGCTATGCATCATTCCCGTCAATGCCACAGGCGAAAGCAAAGCCCTCGGATGCACGCTCTTGAAAAACTTCGAATCCTACGGATTGAAGATGGAAACCCCTGACAAAACCGAGGCCGGCTGGCTGGTCGTCCCCGCAGCAGCAAAGACAAGCATGGAATCCGTAAAAAACGAGCCGGGCTGGAGTCAGCAAGCTCCGAACTTTCTGGTTCGCAACGACAACTAAGCCAGGTGTCCTCATCTCTTCCGGGAACCTTGAATTGGTGATGCTAGACCGTTCGGACAAGGTTCTTGGTCACGAGGAGTCTAGGTGGTCGGGCCCTTGTCCTCGTCGCCTTGGTCAATTTCCAGATGGCTGCCTGAAAGTCGCTTCTTCGAGATCAGGTCTTGTCGATAGCCTTCGACTTTTGTGGCGTAGTTGCCACCCCAGCCAACAGCAAAATAGGCGCCCAAGCCGATTGCCAGCATGAGGAAAGCAGTGCCGCCGGCTTCGGGTCCGCCTATCCATCCTGCGGCCGCAGAAACAACGAGGACCGCCAGGATAACGAGAAGAAGCTTTCCGGTTTTCCTCATGTCACAACTCCGTAGGGTCATCGCTTAGCGCGTTCCCTCGGGGCGAGCGTACCGCCGAGTTGCCGCTTCTGACGAGGTCCAATGGTCGGACTAACCGCCGCCGAAGGGGAATTCCTCGAACTGCACGATGGTCGGGGAGCACGGCTATTCACTTTGTCCGGAACCAACGACTGACTGGATGGCACGCTGCACATGCAATGGCACGGTGGCCACGCCATTTTCGATATGAACGATTGCTTCATAGTGGCGTAAAGCACACAGCTCATTCGCTATTTGAACGCTCTCCACGTCGGCGGAGGAAAGTGAGCCGGGGTGTTTGATGAGCTTGTCTAGAATGTGGCGCAGATTTCTAATCTCCAGTGTTGATGCAAGGTCGAACGGAGCTAGATCAAATCCTTCTACGATCCTTGGCTCGTCCCACCTGTAAGGCGAGCCATCGTCCCGCGGTGCGTAATCGTAGCGTTTGGTCTCCATGACCATGATTGTTCTCTCCCAGATGTAAGCCGTGAAGAGCCCACGCCCAAGGCAGTCAAACGTCTGTCGTGGGGTTTCGAGAGGCCGAAGAGGACGCATCAGCCCCCAGACGGAACCTCAACCGGGCCAGTTTCCTTGGTCTAATCCAAAAATGCTCGTCAGCGTGGACGCATGAGCACGTTCGGGTCAATCGAGGGTACGAGACAAGATCTCGTCTGGTTCGATAGAAGAATGAGAATCGCATATGACCCCGACGCCAATGCGGCTTATATCTACCTTTCAGAGGACAGATATGCCGGCGTTGCGGCCAAGACCTACCCGTGCGACCCCATCGCCGTCGGCGGCATGATCAACCTGGATTTTGACACTGACGGGCGTTTGATCGGTGTCGAGGTGATGGACGCCGACAAGAAGTTGGCACCTGAGACTTTGGCCGAGGCACACCAAAGTAGAGGCAGCAATGCCGAACCGCCTCAGTAGCAGCTCATATGGCTGCCGACCGTTCGGGAATCGTTGAGGGCTGGTACAACTGATTCATGGGATGGCTGAATAAGTGGTTCGACGACACGGATTGGCCCGAGGACCCGCGCCTGGACGTGTTTCGGGATGCTGTGTGGGAGCTGTCCCTGAACGGCGAGCCCAGGGGGTGGGTGACCACCGGGGTCGCTCCTATGCGGTCGTTCCCCTTCCTCTGGCTCAAGGAGGAGCGCATGTGGACGCAGGTGCACTGGCTGAGCGGTGAGCACGACTACCTGGAAGAGGACTACGGTCCTGAATGGCATGTCGCTGAGGAACTGCGACGCGGGCACTTTGTCACCACCGATCCTCTGACTAGCCAGGAAGCAAGCTTTGACGCAGCCGCTGTAACTGGACCAGCGCGTGATCGTCTGTGGGCGCAGTTGGATCACGGCGTAGAACCCCATAGCCGGAATTAGAGAAGTTCCACCATCTCGAATCTCAGCCGGGCATCGGCAGCGTGGCGCTTCATGCCCACAGGGAACGCTAAACGGGGCGGGGGCACGTTCCTAGACGACTGCGTACGTAGACAGTAGTTGCTTCCGGGGGTAGCTTCAGGGCATGGGCATGCTCTCGCGGCCACTGAGAAAGCTGGCGGTAACGGCGGTGAGCGCTAGCATGGCGCTGACGGCAGCAGGCTGTACTGCGGAGCCGACCTCACCGTCCACGTCGGCAAGTGCGCTGCCGGGAAATATCCCGGCCAATCTTTGGAACCAGGGAACTCCGGACCCTCTTCAGCCGGTGGGCCTGACCGGGATCAAGCCAACGGAACCGCTGGTCGCCAAGTCCTACGATGAGGGTACCGACACTATCGGGGACTGGCGGTTGATGGACATTAACGACGACCGTACGAAGCTGGTCGTCCAGTACTCACAAGGCGGGCCGTGCGACACTGCCAAGGGAATCCTCACAGCCGAAACTTCCACCGCGGTCGCCCTCGTTCCCCTCTATCAGAACGCACCTGCGACGCCTTGTAACGCAGTCCTGAAAACACCCGTGAGCACCATTAACCTGGCTAAGCCGCTGGGCGACCGAGAGCTCCTGCACCTCGCCGACCACGGAACAATGCAGAATCCAACGCCCGCACCCTCCAAATGAGGTTTTGCACTCTGGCGAGGAGCTTGCCTGTCACGCCCGCGTGCTAACCGCTCACGGCACAAGTTGTGAGGTCTAGTCCAAGTTTCCCCCTCGGGACCGTCAGTGGCGCATCACGATGTGGTTGCCCAGTTTCACATCGGTGTGTGCCTTTCTGCAGTTAGTCACTAGGGTGAGACCCAAATGGCTAATGCGGCACTCAGAGATTCGGAGCGAGAAATGACGGCAACTCTGACCCCTGCCAACTCCATCTTTCCCGCCGACTGGCTAACTCGTGAATTTTCCGGGCCGCCGCTTTTGGTAAACACATTCGTACCGGAGACTTTTCCAGCAGTCATTCGTGTTCTGAATCCCTTCGTCGGCGCCGGCGGAAGGAAACTCAGCTGGTCGGCCGTTGCCCAGGAACTGGGCATCCCCTTGGACGGATCCGCCAATGGGGAAAACCTATGCATGGAGTACGAGGCCAGCACGGGCGAGAAGGTCAACATTAATTTCGGCACCCTCGACCCTGAAACCGCGTCTGCCCTGGCAGACGTCCTCAGCCAGCACACGGCCACCCCGGACCAATGCTACTTCGCCGTCTGGATAGGCTACTCCGGCATCAGGGACCATCTGACCAAGGCGCCGGTGGTGCTCCTTCCCCCCGAGCGGCAGATGTACCTCCTTGAGGGACCCGTACGAGCTGCGGCCGAGGCGATCGATGAGCACCAATCCAGACGCAGCATCCGGTGGTGGCCAGCAGATAAAGCCTGGTGCGTGGGAAACGACCTCTACGCTGATTCGGTTTACGTGGCCGGTTCCAAAGAAGCCACCCAGTCGCTGAGGGACGATCCACGTTTGGAGACCTACGTTGTTCACGGCTCCGATGTTCACCCTGGAATCTACGCCTCTGACAGGTAGCAACCTGCGATGTTCATGGGGAACCCGCCACCGCACAGTTAGCTATGTCTAGTCCATTTGCCCTTCGGAAGCCGTCTTCACCTCACCCGACTCTGAAAGACTCTGACCATGACCCGTGACATCAAGGCCATGCTCGATCGCGTCGTGGACGAGGTCTTCGATGATGACTTCGTCATTGTGAATCTCAGCTCCGACGATCCAGCCCGCTCATCCAGTGTCCAGGTGAGCAGCCCTTCCTATGAGTCTCGTCAAGCAGTCATTCGAGTCGATCCAGTGTGGGTGGAGGGCTATATTCCCGAATTGAATGTTCAGACGGCCCTGCTAGTAGACGACTATGGAGATGAGGACGACGACGAGTTGGAGGCCGATAGGGAGGCTGAACTGATGAAGCTGTGTCGTGTCATGCGTGCCTACCTGCAGGGAGGTGGGCAGGTCACGATGCGGCGTCGTATGTTCGGCCGCGGTAGCACCTTCGTTCTCAAGATCGAGGTGGACGGCTTCGAATGGCGCTTGGGTCGAAACTACTGGGCTGGTCCCAAGTCCGTATAACCGACTGAGGCCTCAGCTTACGGATGTGAGGGTGCTTTCGTGGCCCGCTGAGCGATCGCCTGACGAACGATCTGTGGGGCGGCGCCGCATTGAGAATCACCAGCCAACAGCAGCCCTATTGTCTGGCTATTCCCATTAGGAAACTCTAGGGTGGCGGTATGACGCCCAGATGGCGTGGAATCGCCCTACTTTGTTTGGGTGCCGTGAACGCCCTCATCGGGACCGTGTTGGTCCTGCAGTCCACATCGAACAACAACTGGGCGTACTTCATCGTGCTTGGTGGCGTCGTTCTAATGCTTTGCGGCTACTTCATCGGAAAGCGCAAAAGCTGGAACTAACGCCATTCGCGAACCTTCAAGGGGCAGACACTAGTCGGCTCCGTCGATATGGTGACAGCATGGATGAAACCCCGCGATTCCATTCACCGCGATGGTGGCCTTGGGCCGTCGCCATCCTCCTCGTGATCACCGTGAACATAACGCTTCTGGGGTATAAACAAGGCGAGTGCGTTGACTACACAATCGAGTCTGGCGCTACGAGCATCTGTACTAGCGGCCCCGCGCTCAGCATGGATGGGACGTGGATTGTGACAGTAGTGAGCGTCGCAGCCATCATCTACTTCGCGCGCCGCCTCGCGAATGTTGCTCGAGCCAGAAGGGGCTAACCCGCCTACGGCGCACAGCCAATCAAAAACCAACCGGTACCGGAATAGTTCTCATGGGCTAGCCCAATCCCGGCGGCGTACTGATGAACGCAAACCTTGAAGGAGCTGTCGGATTCCCAGAGTTCGTGGTTCAGTTCACTTATGCGGTCCCAATCACCCAAAGAGAGCCGCTGGCTTCCTCGTGGAGCAAGTCCTCGAGTGACTCGCAGGCTGCGCCGCCTCCTTTACTGGACGTGGGCTTGCATAGTGGTCATGATCATCGCGAACTTTCTGCCAATGGACAACGCACCGTGGCTCTGGATAAAAGTCGTTCTGCTGGGCGCGGCGGTCATTTTGATGGGCACCATGGTTACTCGTTTTTCGTTGTGGCAACGAGACGAGTACTGGCGGGAGCGCGGCAAGGACCCCAAACATCCGGAACGAATTGTTTCGCCGGCCGGCGAAAGCAATTAGTTCCTGTCGAGCAACCTCATACGGGCCTTCCCGGGCCGATTTGTTAGAAACTACTGACGATGAGTAACGACCAGCATGTGCAGCGCTATCTCTTGGACCTCTCGAGGAAGGTCGAGGGGATCGTCCTGAGTCTGCCCGAAGGTGTGGACGGGACGGTGACCGTACGTGAGAACCACGTGTATATAGAGATCCGGGGGCCCAGACTGGAAGCTTTCACGCTTGTGCTCGGAAGCGAAGCTCCCGAGATCGTCTATGACGGTCAGTACATTCGATACGAGCTAATCCCGGAAGGCATGGAGGAACAGATCGACTTTGCGAAGGAAACCGTGGATGACATTACTGAGTTTCTTCTCAGCGATAGGAATCCTGTCGAACGTAAAAGCCGGTTCCTGGGCCGAGCTTATCTGTCTGTACCTTTGGCCGGCGACGTCGAGTGGAGACTCAAGAAGTTCAACTGACGTCACCACAGCGATTCATTTCCTTGAGCCAAGGTCAGGGGGCCAGTTGTCCCTGCCGCTTTGGCCGAACCCTTCACGGCACAGTTCGTTAGGTCTAGTCCATGTTTGGTTTTGTATTCCGCGGCTGAACCTTTGAAACTGGAATCCTTGGACTCAGCCAAGGCTCGATTATTGGTGGTCGCGGCCGGAAGGGAACGCCGTTTATGGGAGATCAGAGCAGCTTTCATCAGCTGTTTGTCTCCCGCGTTGCCATGTTTGCCTTTTTTGTGGTGTCGCTCGGCGTTGTGATTTCTGAAGGCTCAGTTCCCTTGTCGACACCGTCCGGGACGGTGTCCGAGGAGCTGGTCTTCTGGAGTTGTATCGGTTTGCTCGTGCTCTGGTTTAGCTGGCGAACCTGGAGGCTCGGGGTCCGTCTCACATCTACTCAGGTCCACATAAAGGGTTTGTTCCGCGATAGGAAGATCGCTCGGGAGAGCGTTGTGGACGTTAACCCCGTTGGGTCAACTGGTCTGGATAGCCCCGGCTGGCAATGTACGTGTGTCCCAGATAATTGCTTTCTCAGATGGTTTCGGGAGCGGGCTTGCAGGAATCGTCCGTGAGCACAATGCGCGAACGCTGGCCCGGCTGCGAGAGCAGCTTGTTAGCCCACCTGTGGAGCAGGCTGAACCTCCGCCGTCAGGAGAGGACCGCAGTTACGACCCTCCAGCGTACCGACGCCGGCGGGACCGGAACGGGCCCGCGAAGCGCGCCGGCCGAAGGAAATTGTTTAGGGATGGGTGGCTCGCGGTCCTCCAACTTCTTGGCTGGAGTGTGGCCGCTGCAGTAGCAGGCTGGCTGGCCATAGAGCCTGCCTTGTGGCTGGCGGGGCACAACGCAGACGTTGTCCGTTCGACCTTAAGGCTTGATCCCTACACCGAAAGCAATGCGATACAGGCCGTGATTTTCTGGGGCGTCGGTGCAGCTGACCTTTCAGGGAACACCATCCGACTGGCGTACCTCATGTTCCGCCCTGGGCGAGGTTAGGTCCTTGTGATCCCAGCCTAGGAACCCCCGAACGAGACAGTTGCAGAGGTCTACTCCACACGACGAGCCGCCATCCCTCATGGAAGATCGAGTGGCCGCACGGCGGATGGTTACGAGCCTTGAGGGCGAT
>NZ_JBHTSL010000069.1:0-27643 GCF_042795115.1 Arthrobacter sp. NPDC056493
GGCTCGCAGGCGGCCATTTTTGGCAAAACGGTGTCACGTCTCACGCGCGAACGCCAACGAAACGGGTCGACGCCGTCCGTGAGTCCGGGCGCTTGTGGCGCAGCCGATGGCCTACTTCAGCCCGGCGCCGGGCAGCAGCTCCGTGGCCCCCAGCGAATCGGCGATGAAGCCGTAGTCCCAGGCCCGCTCGCGCCACTGCACGTAGCGGCCGGAGGCCCCGCCGTGCCCGCCGTCCATTTCGATCTTCATGAGGATCGGCTCGCTGCCCGTGGTCTTGTTGCGAAGCTCCTGCACCCACTTGGCCGGCTCCACGTAGAGCACCCGGGTGTCATTGAACGACGTAACAGCAGCGATCTTGGGGTAGGCCACCCCGCGGACGTTCTCGTACGGCGTGTACGACTTCATGTACTCATATACGGCGGGATCGGTGATGGGGTTGCCCCACTCCTCCCACTCAAGGGCCGACAGCGGCAGCTCCGGGTCCAGGATGCTGGTGAGCGGGTCCACGAACGGAACCTGCGCCACGATGGCGGCGTACTTCTCCGGCGCGAGGTTGGCCACGGCGCCCATGAGCAGCCCGCCGGCGGAGCCGCCCAGCGCGGCGATCCGGTCCGGAGCCGCCCAGCCGGACTGCGCCAGCCAGTCCGTGGCCGCGATGAAGTCCGTGAACGTGTTTTTCTTGCTGAGCTTCTTGCCGTCCTCGTACCAGTGCCGGCCGAGTTCGCCGCCGCCGCGGATATGGGCGATGACGAACACAACGCCGCGGTCCAGCAGCGAAAGCCGGGCGATGCCGAAGCCCGGGTCCATGCTCAGCTCGTAGGAACCGTAGCCGTAGACCAGGCCGGCCGCCGTCGAGTCCTGCTTGACGGCTTTGTGCCGCAGCACCGACAGCGGAACCCGGGTGCCGTCGGCGGCCTCGGCCCACTCGCGGGTTGCCACGTAGTCCGAGCCGTCGTAGCCGCCCAGGACGGGGCTTTCCTTGCGGAGCAGCAGTTCACCGGCCGGCTGCTCCGGGGTGGGCAGCACGAAGTCGTAGACGCGCGACGGCGTGAAGTATGACGTGTAGCCCAGCCGGATCACGGGCGCCTCGTAGTCCGAACCGCCGACTCCCGCGGTGTACAGCTCTTCGTCAAAGGCGGGTTCCACTGGAGCCTGCTGGCCGGCAGTCCCCAGCCCGGCCAAGGACATCACCTGGACCCGCTCGATGGTGTCCTTCCGTATCGAGACCACAAGGTGGGTGGCGGTGACCCCAGCACCGTTGATCCGGACGTCGTCGGAATGCTCGACGACGGTGCTCCAGCGCTGCTCGGCCAGCGGCTTGGCAAACTCGGCCGGCTCGGCCAGCGAGACCATCGAGTTCACGGCGTTCCGGTTGTGGGTGATGAGGATGCGTTCAGCTTTCTGCCCGTCCGGGCCCTCGAGCAGGAACGGCTCGGCCTCATAAAGCACGCGTTCGTTGCGGGAAATGACAGTGGACAGACCGGAGTCGGGGTCGTCGAAGCGCAGCAGGCGCGTCTCGCTGTACTCGGAGCAGCCGATGCCGAGCACAAGGTGGCGCCGGTCGGAGGAGAGCTCGAAGCCCAGCCACATGGCGGCGTCGTCCTCCTGGTAGATCACCTCATCGTCGGTGACCGGAGTGCCCAGGACGTGGGACTTGACCTGGTAAGGCCGCCAGGAATCATCCACCACGGTGTAAAAGATGCGCGTGCCGTCCGGGGAGAACGAGACTCCGTAGAAGACATTCTCGATGACATCGGGCAGCAGTTCGCCGGTCCGCAGGTCCTTGATCCGCAGCGTGAACCGCTCGTCGCCCGCGTTGTCCACGGCGTAGGCGTAAAGGGTTCCGTCGATGGTCACAGCCGTTCCGCCTACCGAGAAGAACGGCTTGCCTTCCGCTTCGACGTTGCCGTCCAGCAGGACTTCCTCGCCCGGAATTTCGACGCCGGCCTCCACCGCCGGGGGAGTCCAGTCCGCCACCGGATCTCCGGTATTTTGGGCGCGGACCCGGCACTGGATGCCATACTCCTTGCCCTCGACGGACCGGCTGAAGTACCACCAGCCGTCCTTCCGGTTCGGAACGGACAGGTCTGTCTCTTTGGTCCGGCCCTTGATCTCCTGGAAAATGGCCTCGCGCAGCGGTTCCTGGTGCGCCGTGAGGGCTTCCTGGTAGGCGTTCTCTGCCTTCAGGTGCGAGACGACCTCCTCGGACTCCTTGTCCCGCAGCCACTCGTACTGGTCCACGAAAGTGTCCCCGTGGTGCGTGCGCTCGGTGGGCACCCTCTTGGCGACAGGCGGCCGGGGCGGGGCAACGGCGGAGGAGCTTTCGGGCTGCTGCAGCGGAGTGTGGGTCATTCCCTCAATATATAGAGCCGCTCTGACATTTGGGCCGCCGTTCGCTACCGGGGGAGAGGCCGGCATTCTGACGCTCCTCACACGCCGGCCCGTGCCCTGTCCCTGCTCCGGCGCCGGGCGTATCCTGAACTCGCGTCAGCAAGAACGAACCCACACGAGCCTTCGAGGGGGAAGCATGACCATCCCGCCAGTGCACGAACCAGAGCCGTTCCCGCCGGAGCCCGGGCCCGATCCCATGCGGCCCGACCCGTCCCGCCCCGCACCGCCCAACCCCGTTCCCACGCCCGAGCCGCCCGGACCGCTTCCGGTACCCGATCCCGGGCCCGCGCCGCTGCGCCCCGACCCCACCCGCAGCTGAACTGCCCGCCAGACCGTCCGCCGTCGTCGAACATGTGACACGCAAATGGTCCGGGGACGCTGGAATCCACGCGTCCCCGGACCATTTGCGTGTCCGGGGGCGCAAATGCGTATCCGGGGCCTGGGCGCGAAAGGTCGCATTTCTGCAACATTCGGAATTTTCCTGTTACCTGGGTCACATGCAGGCTAGGGTTAGACCCGGTCGCAGCGTCGCGGCCGTGCATGAGGGGAGAAGTTTTTGAACCAGAAGCTCAAGGTACTGGTCCGCGTTGATCTCGACTGCGGTGAGGCTCAGGTCGCCGCCCAGGGACATGTAACCGCCCAAAGCATCCAGGCTCTTTACGTCGTTATGAAGCGCGCCAACCACCTCCGTCAGGGCCTGCAGCTCGTCGTCGATGTCAGCCACGCCCGCGTCGAACCCGTCGCACTCGAACAGCTGCGGGAATGCTCCAAAACGCACCACCTGCCGCGTTCCATTGATCCGCAGCAGTCCGAATGCAACCTCCGCGTTTTGGCCCCGGCCGACGGCGGCATGGACGCCGCAACTGGCCGCGTCCCGGTGGCGGCGGCTGCTTGAGGGCAGTTGGCTGAACTGACTACGCACTGAGGCCCCGGACTCCCAATGGAGTCCGGGGCCTCAGCCTTGTGCCGGAGTTGCTTCCCCTCTGCCTTCAGGAAGACTGCGCGTCGGAACAAGCGACGGGCTAGCGGTCCGGGTTCGGATCCCGCACGTCGCGTTCGCCGATGTCCGCCGCCCCCAGGACCTCGGCCGCCGGGGTGTGCACTGCGTCGTGCTCGCGGACGCGCAGCTCGGGATGGTGCAGGTCCAGGGCCGGGCGCTCGGAGCGGATGCGCGGCAGGGATGTGAAGTTGTGCCGCGGCGGCGGGCAGGAGGTGGCCCACTCCAGGGAAGCCCCGAAGCCCCAGGGATCGTCCACCTCCACCTTTTGCTTGCTGCGCGCCGTGATGAAGACGTTCCAGAAGAACGGAATGAGCGAGGCGCCCAGCAGGAACGAACCAAAGGTGGAGAACTGGTTCATGGCCGTGAAGTTGTCCTGCGGCATGTAGTCGGCGTAGCGGCGCGGCATGCCTTCGACGCCGAGCCAGTGCTGGATCAGGAACGTGGCGTGGAAGCCCACAAGCAGCATCCAGAAGTGGATCTTGCCGAGGCGTTCGTTGAGCATCTTGCCCGTCCACTTCGGCCACCAGAAATAGAAGCCGGCGAACATCGCGAACACCACCGTGCCGAACACCACGTAGTGGAAGTGCGCCACCACGAAGTAGGAATCGGAGACGTGGAAGTCCAGCGGCGGGGAGGCCAGGATGATGCCGGTCAGGCCGCCGAAGAGGAACGTGATGAGGAAGCCGATGGCCCACAGCATCGGCGTCTCAAAGGTCAGCGAGCCGCCCCACATGGTGCCGATCCAGTTGAAGAACTTCACACCGGTCGGTACCGCGATGAACATGGTCATGAGCGCGAAGAACGGCAGCAGCACCGAGCCGGTGACGTACATGTGGTGCGCCCACACCGTGGCTGACAGGGCGGCGATGGCGATGGTCGCGTAAACCAGGCCCTTGTAGCCGAAGATCGGTTTGCGGCTGAAGACGGGGAAGATCTCGGACACGATGCCGAAGAACGGCAGCGCGATGATGTACACCTCGGGGTGGCCGAAGAACCAGAACAGGTGCTGGAACAAAATCGCCCCGCCGTTCTCGGGGTCGTAAATGTGGGCGCCGAAACGCCGGTCCGCGCCGATGGCGAAGAGGGCTGCTGCCAGCGGCGGGAACGCCATGAGCACCAGGACCGAGGTGATGAAAACGTTCCACGTGAAGATCGGCATGCGCCACATGGTCATGCCGGGTGCCCGCATGCAGACCACAGTGGTGATGAAGTTGACCGCGCCCAGGATGGTGCCGAAGCCGGACAGCGCCAGGCCGAAGACCCACAGGTCACCGCCAATGCCCGGCGTAAACGTGGTGTTGTTGAGCGGCGCGTACACCGTCCAGCCAAAGGAGGCGGACCCCTGCGGAGTGATGAAGCCGGACACCGCAATCGTTGAGCCGAACAGGAAGAACCAGAAGGCCAGCGCGTTCAACCGGGGGAATGCGACGTCCGGTGCACCGATCTGGAGCGGCATGATCACGTTGGTGAAGCCGGCGAACAGCGGGGTGGCGAACATCAGCAGCATGACGGTGCCGTGCATGGTGAACAGCTGGTTGTACTGCTCCTTGGTCACCAGAACCTGCATACCGGGTTCGAAGAGTTCGGCGCGGATCAGCAACGCCATCACGCCGCCGAGGCAGAAGAACACGAAGGACGCGATCAGGTACATGTACCCGATCGTTTTGTGGTCAGTGGAGGTGATCCACTTGACCACCATGTTGCCTTTTCGGAGGGGCACCACCCTGGGTGCCTCAGTGGCGGTGGTGCTTGGTGGTTGCTGATATGCGGTCATCGTCTGCCACTCCCCGGCATCGCGCTTCGACGCCCCGTGTAGGGCGAGGGTGCTGGCCGGACCGTGAGCGGTTCACAGAACCGACGGCATCAGGATAGCGCCTGCGGCAGCCCCGCAAAAGGTTTACTGGTTAATGGCCGTGGCGGGACCGTGGACCTCTGTTGGTGTCGCGGCACAGCTCCGGGAGGCGCTGCCCCTCCCTGGCACCACTTCTCCCGAGTTTTTGTCCAGATAATGGCTCCAAAGTGGCCACGAAAGCCCATTATCTGGACAAAAACTCGGAGGAACTTCGTTCAGTCCCGCACTTCGTTCAGTCGGGCACTTCCATTTGGAACCCGCAGCCACAGCGCAGCAGCCGGGTGGGCAGGTGCACGTCGTGGATGGTGCGGTGGCGGCCGAGCTCTGTGCCGTAGATGCTGCTGGTACCCGAGCTGACCGAGGCCATCGGCATGCCGCAATGGAAGTATTCGCCACCGAACTGCAGGACTCCCATCACCTGGCCGTGGCGGTTCAGGACGCCTGCGACGTCGTGCACGCCGGCGGGGTGGGCGTAGAAGCGGTCGCATTCGACGCAGGTGTAGGACACATCAACAATGCCGTCCTGAGGGGGATGCAGGGCCTCAATGGATTCGATGATCAGGTGTTCATCCGTCTGGCACTGGGAACACCACAAGGGGACGCCGGAGGGGCGCTGCGCTTCGCCGGGCAGGTGGGCGTTGGAGATAGTCGTCATAGACGTGCTCCTGGTTAGGGGGCATCGGCGCCCTGCTGCTTGAGCTCAATCCCACGCTTAAAATACTCCCGGCCCGCAGGGCCGAGCAATAGCACCCCAAGCTGGCCGGGACGCCGTCCGATGAGCCGGCCCGGCCGCCGTCGTAAGCCCTGAAATCGATGCCCTGACCGCCCGAAAACCGGAGGAAAAAACCGTTCCGGATCCCCCCTTGTGACGGGGCGGGGCTGGTGCTATAAAACATCTACAGCCAGCCGACGCGGCTGGCGGTGAACGGGAGGACCCGGGGCTCAATTTGGCTGCCAGAAGGGGCGGTTAGCCCGGGAGCACGCCACCGCGCCAAACAGCGCACGGCAGCAGCATCCGGATCCTCTCGCGGACGGTCTCCGGCTCAATGAGCGGAGGCCGTCCTTTCGTGCGCCCCCTCATTTGCTGCGAAAGCCAGATCCTGCAGACAGCCGGGCACCTATTGGTTACGCTTGTCAAACAGGTCTCCTAGTTGTACGCGGGGTTCCACGCCCTGCGTGGGTCGGTGCTGCGGACAAGGGACGGCAGGAGCGCCAGGTGAATAGGACCAGAGGCCAAGTCAGGGCGGGCGTTCTTGCGGCAGTGTCCTTGGCGGCGGCCGTCCTGGTGTCCTGCACGCCCGGCAATGGGCAGCCGCCCGCGCCCACACCGGACATCGACCACCACAACATCACCGTCTGGACCACAGAGACGCTGCCGGACCGGATGGCCAAGCTTCACGTCGTCATTGACGGTTTCACTGCTGCCACCGGAGTGAAGGTCGACCTCATGGGCGTTCCTCCGCACCGCTTTAACCAGGTCATGACGTCATCGGCCGCCTCCGGTGACCTGCCCGACGTGATGGCTTCCTTGTCGCTGGGGCAGGTCCGGACCATGGCGACGTCCGGCCACATCGACTACAAGACGAACGCGGCCGTAGTGCAAAGCCTTGGAGAACAGACGTGGGCCGCCCGGGCGCTCGAGCTGACGCGCGACAACGGCCAGCAGTTGGCCGTTCCGGGCTCCGCGTGGCATCAGCTGATTTACTACCGCAAGGACCTCTTCGCGCAGGCTGGTCTCAAGGCGCCTCGGACGTACGCGGACATTCTTGCCGCGGCCAGGAAGCTCGATTCCCCGGCGCTCGCAGGAATTGTCGCCGCCAACAGGCCCGGCCAGGCGTTCACGCAGCAGTCCTTCGAGCACATAGCGCTGGGCAACGGCTGCCAGATGGTGGATGCCAAGGGCGGCATTGCGTTCGACAGTCCCCAGTGCGTGGCAGCGCTCGGCTTTTACCGGGACCTGCTCAAGAACTATTCCGTGCCCGGCATACAGGACATCGACACAGTGCGGTCCGCCTACTTCGCCGGGAAGGCGGCCATGGCCATCTGGCCGACGAACATGCTGGATGAGCTGGCCGGCACCCGGGCCGATGCGCGGCCCAGCTGCTCCGAATGCACCAAGGACCCGCTGTTCCTGGCGCGGAACACGGGAGTGGTGACAGGACTCCAGGGGCCGGACGCGCAACGGCCCGCGCATTTCGGCGAAGTGATCTCGTGGACCGTGACGGCTGATTCAGACGCCGAACCTGCCCGCCGCTTCGTGGAATACTTCCTGACCGACGGCTATGCCGACTGGCTCGCGGTTGCCCCGGAGGAGCGCGTTCCCGTGCGCTCGGGCAGCACCGTAAACCCGGCCGAGTACGCGGATGCCTGGATGTCCATCCCCGTGGCGGCCGGCAGGACCGAGCGGTTCGGCAGCGTTTATGCCAAGGACGTCCTCGCCACCCTGCTGCAGGGGGCCAACGACCTGGAACACTGGGGGATTGTCCAGGGCCATGGCGATCTGGCCGGTGCTGCGATGGCCGAACTGCCGATTGCCAAGGCCGTCAGCGACGTCGCAGCGGGCCGGGCGCAGCCGCAGGCCGCAGCCACGAAGGCCGCCGCGTCCCTGCGGTCCATCCTGAAGTCCCTGAAGTAGCTCAGGTGGCCAGTTCCATCATGAGCGGCGGCAGTTCGTCGGCCAGTT
Source organism: Arthrobacter sp. NPDC056493 (assembly GCF_042795115.1). Classification (NCBI taxonomy): domain Bacteria; kingdom Bacillati; phylum Actinomycetota; class Actinomycetes; order Micrococcales; family Micrococcaceae; genus Arthrobacter; species Arthrobacter sp. NPDC056493. Next base: position 7,927 of record NZ_JBHTSL010000069.1, read on the forward strand.
CCCGCGCCAGATAGCCAAGGCCGCCAACCCGGCTGGCCAATCTGTCGCCCGCCGCGGCGTGGAGGTGGGTGCCCCAGCAGGCGGCCTGGGCGTCGCTGGTTCCCCGTGCCCGGAGCCCGGCGATGGCGCCGGCAAGAATGTCGCCGCTGCCGGACGTTCCCAGCCCGCCGTAGCCAGTGGTGATTTCCCAGTGGTTCCCCGTGTCAGGGAAATCAGAGGCGGACGAACCGCCGTCGGAGGAACCGCCGTCGGGGTTGCCGACGCCGGGTGGCCCGGCAATCACGCCCTGGCAGCTCACCACGGCGCGGTATTTTCCGGCGAGTTCGACGACGTCGGCCGCCAGGTTCCCGGTGTCCCGGCCCAGCAGGATCGCGGCCTCGGTGGGGTTCGGCGTGAGGATCAGGCGGCCCGCCCAGGGGCCCAGCTCATCAACCAGCCGGGGGAGGGCACCCAGCGCGTAGGCATCGAGCACCACCGTCGGACCGGCGCCCTGGCCCGGGTCCCTGGAGGATTCGTGCCGCAGCAGCCCACGGAGCAGCGCCTCGGTCTGTTCGATGTCGTCCAGTCCGGGGCCGATCAGCACGGCATCCGCGGCGTCGAAGTCCGGCAGCAGGTCCTCGAGCCCGGCGTCACCCACGGAACCGGCCTCGGATTGGGGCAGCCCGATCACCCCCGCCTCCGGCAGCGTCACGGCCAGCTGGACCGCCACTGACTCCGCCACGGCCAAGGTCACCCGGCCAGCTCCCGCGCGAAGTGCGGCCGTGCCAGCGAGCAACGCGGCACCCGGCGTGCGCCTCCCGCCGCCGATCACCAGCACCGCGCCGCGGGAGTATTTGTCAGACCCCGCGGAGGGCAGCGGCCAGCTCCGCAGGAGCGTCGGCGTGACAAGGGTGGCGCCAGCGTTGGTGGAATCTTTTGCTGGAGTGTCGGTGTGTTCAGCGCGGGTGGACATTGGCGTCACCGGCATGTTCGGTCACTTCGACGCCCTGTTCCATCAGGTGGTCGGCCATGTTGAAGCTCTCCAGGGTCCACGGCCCCACACCCTCCGGCCGCACATAGCGGGTCAGCGAGGCGTTCAGGACCGGAGTGCTGGCCGCCACGTCCAAGAGCTCCCGTTCGGACATGCCTTCGAGGATGTAGCGGAACAGCATGACGACGGCGTCGTGGCAGACCAGCATCACCCGGTGGCCACTGCCCAGCGCGTTCAGTTCGCCGATCACGGAACGGAGCCGCAGGGCCACGTCCGCCCACGATTCCCCGCCCGGCGGGCGGTAATAGAACTTGCCCAGCCACCGCCGCCGTTCTGCCTCCTGGGGAAGCCGGGTTTCCACGCCAAAGGCGGTGAGCATGTCCAGGATGCCCAGCTCGCGGTCGCGGAGGCGCTCGTCCGAGCGCACGGGGACGGGCCAGCCTGCCGTCTCCACGGCGATCTCAGCCGTCTGGTAGGCGCGCATGTAGGGCGAGGAGATAACGACGTCGGGCCGCCGGTCCTCCGGCACCGCCGCCAGAGCGCGGCCCAGGGCCGTCACCTGCTCCCGCCCTGTGGAGGAGAGCTCGACGTCGGCATCACGGGCGGGGACCGCGATCACCTCGGCGCCGGAAACCGTGGCGTCGGTGGCGGCCACGTTGCCTTGGCTCTCGCCGTGGCGGATCAGGATGAGTTCCACGGCGCCGGCAGTCCACGCCGCGGGCACCGGGGCATCCTTGTGCGTTCCATCAGCGGTGGTTCCGTTCTGTCCCACGATTGCACTCCCGTTCAGCCGAGGCCTGCGAATTTTCCACGTTACTAGTGCCGTACCCGGAATGTCAGCAGACTAATCAGCCGCCATGGAAACCCCACACGCGCAATCAGGTTCCGTCGCCTTTCTTGAAACGCTTCCTCACCTCCTGCAGCCAAACGGGAAACGCTCTTGCACTTGACGACCGCAAGGGTTTGGCCCAAGGCGGCGGGACGTGAGGGGGCGTCCGGCCTAAGGCGGCAGGACGTGAGGGGGCGTCCGGCCTAAAGCGGCAGGTGGTGAGGGGGCGTCCGGCCCAAACCGGCAGGTAGTGAGGGGGCGTCAGGGGATGCGTTTGCCGCCCGAGCGGTTGAGGAAGAACACCAGCAGGGCCGCCAGCAGCAGGAAAGGCGCCACCCACAGCAGGAAGGCCACCGCCTTGACGGCTAGGCCCACGAGGAAAAACAGCACCGCAGCAACGGCGATGACCCACATCAGCTTTTTCACCGGTTACCCCTCACACAAATCGTCACTAGCGAAGCCAAGCAGGCATCACTTGCCCAGCGTCGCGGCGTACTGCCCCAGCCGGTCCTTCCCCAGGGCGGTGCCCACAGCGGCAGCGGCGCCGTAGTCCGGAAGGATGATTGACTGTCCATCAGTGCTGGTCCCGAATCCCGCCGTCGGAAGCGTGAAGAACACCGCGTCCTGCATCCGGACATTACGCAGGCTGTACACAAGGCTGGCCAGGGCGGTCGCGTTCAGCCCCTTGTCCACGGTGATGTACTTCGACGCCGTGTTCACCAGCTTGTACAGCGTCACCGGGTTGGTCAGCGTGCGCGCGGAGAGCAGCTTGGCCAGGGTGGAGCGCAGGAACAGCTGCTGGTTCGCGACCCGTTGGAAGTCGCCGTCGGCAAACGCGTAGCGCTCGCGGACGAACTCGAGGGCGCGCTGGCCCTGCAGCTTGTTCACCCCGGCGGGGAAGTGCTGGTGCGTGTCAAAGCTGGCGGTGAACTCCACCGGATTGTTGACGTCCACGCCGCCGAGCGCCTCGGTGATGCCCCTGAAGCCTTCGAAGTCGATCATCACGGCGTGCTGGATCCTCTGCCCGAACAGCGATTCCACAGTCTTCACCGCAAGCGGCATTCCGCCCTGTTCGAGCGAGGAGTTGATTTTCGCTTCGCCGTAGCCGGGGATCGGAACCCACAGGTCGCGCATGAGCGAGATGCCGTAGGCGTGCTTCCCGTCGGCCGCCAGATGCACCAGCATGAGGACGTCCGCGCGCTGGTTCGGCAGGCCGTTCGGCGCCGGGGCATCACCCTTGCGGTGGTCGCTGCCGATCAGGAGGATGTTCATGGGCAGCGTGGGCGGCGGTGGCGGTTCCACCGGCTTTGGTGTGGGCTTCTTGGTGGGCGAGGGCTTGGTCGTGGCCGTCTGCGTAGGGCTCTCAGGGGCCGCGCTGATATCCGTCTTGGCGGTCTGGGTATTCCAGATCTGGGCCAGGCTGAACAGGAAGCCGCCGGCCACCAGCGCAATCGCGAGCAGCGATACCAAAACTACATTGCGTATGGTCCGCTTGGGTTTGGCGCCGCCATCGGCGCCCGGAGCGGGGTCGCCGTTGCCCCCGGCTCCCGGACTGTTCCGGGATTTCATGATCGGACGGTACCACCAAAAACCGCCCGTGAGAACGACGGCGGCCGGCCGGCTTAGGAGGGGGCGTTCAGCCGGGCGAAACGCAGGATGGAGATGATCGCCGGGGCAAGTTCGTCTTCCATTTGCCGGTAGTAGTCGGCGCTGCGGCGGTAGGGGTCGACGACGTCGTTGTCCCCAGCATCGGGGGCCAGCGCGAGGTGCCGGACGGAGGCTGCCCGGGCAGGAAGCTTGTGCCAGAGCTTGGTGTTGGCCGCGAGCCGTTCACCGTTGAGGCTCCCGGTCCGGGGCGTCTGGTCCCCGCGCTCCTCCAGAACATCGAGCATCCGGGCAAACTCGCGGATGGTGAAGGTACGCTTCAGCAGCGAGGCATCCAGTTGCAGCACCTCTCCCCGGTGGCCGGAGGTCATGGTGAGGACCAGGTCCACGTTCCGCAGGATCTTGCCCGACAGCTGGCGTGCCGCGAAGCCCTCGGCCGTGCCGCCGAAGGTGTGGATGATGTCCGCGGAAAGCGGCTGGATCGGGTCGCCCACCAGGGCGCGGGTCCCGGCGCTGCGCACCTGGAAGCCGCCGGGAAGCACCTGGTCCAGGCCGGCCTGAAGCAGGCGCTCCGCCACGGGGGAGCGGCAAATATTGCCAGTGCAGACGGTCAGGATTCGGACTGGCGAAGGCGATTCCACGTATTGGCTCTCTCAGGCTGGTGCGCAGGACAGGTCTGTCCCACCGACTCAACTTAACACGTGGGCCGCCCGGCGTTCCGGAGAACCATGGTGCGCCCTCCCAAACAACTCCCAGCTTTCCCCCATGCTGCTGCCGGGCTAGCAGTGCCAGCATGGAATGCAGACCTATTGGCCCGGGACCGCGAACCGACGTTGCTGCAGAAGGCAGGATCCAATGAGAGCTGCTCTGATTCATAGGTGGCACCGGCGTGGGTGGGGCCGGCGCCGGCCGGCTGGCCGGAGGCTCATCCCCGCCGCGTTGCTGGCGGTGGCCCTCACGGGGCTTGCTGCCTGCGGAACGGGGCTGCCGCCGTCGCCCTCTCCCGCACCCACGGCGGCGGCAAAGCCGGGGCATGTGTTCGTGATCAACCTGGAGAACAAGTCCTTCCGGGATGTCTGGAACGACCAGTCGGACGCAGAGTACCTGTCCCAGACCCTGCGCCCGCAGGGCGTGCTGCTCAGCCGGTACTACGCAATCGGACACGCGTCGCTTCCCAACTACATCGCCCAGATCTCGGGCCAGGGCCCGAACTCAGCCACCAAAGGCGACTGTCCGGTCTACGAGACCTTTGACTCGAGCGGCACAGCGTCGCTGGGCCAGGAGCAGGGCAGCGGCTGTGTGTATCCCGAGTCGGTGCAGACGGTCGCGGGCCAGCTGAGCGCGGCCGGGAAGACCTGGAAGGGGTACATGGAGGACATGGGAACCCCGTGCCTGCATCCGGAACTGGGTGCCGACGATCCGAACCACGCTGCGCAGGAAGGCGACCAGTACGCGACCCGGCACAACCCGTTCGTGTACTTCGCGGGGATCACGTCGTCACCGGAATGCGAGCGCAACGACGTCGGCCTCTCCAGCCTCTCCGGTGACCTGAAGACCGTGGCCACCACTGCGAACCTGTCCTACATCAGCCCCAACCTGTGCAACGACGGGCACGACAGCCCGTGCGTTGACGGGCGGGAGGGCGGCCTGGTCTCGGCCGATGTATGGCTCCGCAAGCATGTACCGGAGATCATGGCCTCCCCGGCCTACAAACAGGACGGAATGCTGGTCATCACCTTCGACGAGGCGGAGGGGAAGGAAAGCGCGGATGCTGCACTGCCCGGGGGAGCGGCCGGCGGACTCATCGGGACGCTGGTGCTGTCACCGCTGGCCAGGGCAGGCGCCACCTCCGACCGTTTGTACAACCACTACAGCCTGCTGGCCAGCATCGAGGATGTCTTCGGGCTGCCCTATCTGGGGTACGCCGCCGCGCCCGGGCTGAACCGCTTCGGGGCCGATGTTTTTAGCCGCTGAATCAGGAGAAATGTCAGCAGCGCCGCCGCGACGTGCGCGTACAGCAACACGTGCAGCGGTTGGGTCGGCACGCCGGCCAGCAGCAGCCCGGGGCCGGTGAACTGGACGGGGTCCGAGTGTCCGTGGCCGCCCAGGGCGGTCGCCACCGGATCGGAGAAGAAGGCGAAAGCCCAGTGAATGGCCTGCTGTCCCACGCCGGCCAGCACCAGCAAGGCCCAGTTCGGCACACCGATGCGGGTGACGACTGCGCCGGCCAGGCTCAGCAGCGCGGCGGTGGCGACGACGATCGGCACCGCTGGCACGGGATGCCCGGACACAGCGTGGATGACCAGGCCCAGGACAACACTGACGGACCCGAAGACCCAGCCGGCCACGGCAAACTGCGTGCGACCTCCACGTTCCGCCATGCGCCCATCCTCCACCAGGTTGCCCGCCGGTGCCAGAGGGTCCTAGTAGGCTGGCAATGAGAGTCACCCCGATCTGCCGTAAGGACAGCGTGGAATGGCATCACTCATGAATGAGCCAGCGAAGGAGGCCGGGCTCCCAAGCCGGGAGGACGGGTTCGTCCCGCAACGGATTGCCGGCCCGGTGCTGGTCGGCGTCGTTCCCGGGCAACCACCCGCCGTCGTGCAAAGTGCCGCCCGGTTGGCCTACTCCCTGAACGTCAAGCTCATCTGTGCCTATGTGGATATCACCTCCTACCTCAGCAACGAGCGCGACGACCAGGACCTCCTGCAGTCAGCCGGGCAGGAGGGAACCGTTGACGACGCCGAGCAAACCAGCGCCCATCTCAGGGAGCACCTGCAGGCTGTCCTCGGCAAGGCCGGGATCCGATGGTCGCTGCTGACCCTGGTCGGCGAACCCGCCCGGGCACTGGCCCGGCTGGCCGACTCGGCGGATGCCTCGGTCATCGTGGTGGGCACCCGCGAAGGGAGGGTGGGTGCCCGGCTGGAGCAGCTGCTGCTCGGCTCGGTGGCCGTCCACCTCACCCACCGGCAGACCCGGCCGGTGGTTGTTGTTCCGCTCGCCCCGCAGAAGCGGCACCGCCCGAAGGAGGACGCCTGACACCATTCCGGCGCGGTTGCCGGTCAACACCGCCGGCACCATCCACCCACCCAAAATGAATGCGAGGGACTTCACATGGCCGACCTGATCGATTTTCTGGAAGCGCGGATCGCCGAGGACGAGGCGGATGCCCGGCGGGGACTGGAGATGGAAGGATCGGCGGGACCCGTCGTCGGCTGGTTCAGTCCCGGGCGCGTGCTTTCCGAATGCGCGGCCAAACGGACGATCCTGGGCAACGTGCCGCTGGTCACAGACGTTCCCACCGCCATCGGCGCCACGAGCGAGTACGTTCTCATGTCCCTCGCCGCCGTTTACAAGGACCATCCGGATTACCAGGAAGGCTGGGCGGTGGACGGGCTGTAGGGCCGGCATCCGGCGTCGGCACCTCCGGCGCCGCCCGCCGGCGCCGCCCGTCAGCCGGTAGTGCCTGTGTCGTCGTGCGCACGGCCCACGGGCTTGGACTCGGGTGAGCCGCGCTGGCGGAGGTAGATCGACAGGACAACCATGGAACCGACGGCGAGGAACTCGGACTGCCAGTTCTGCAGAGTGCGGTTCCAGAACTCCGGCGAGACGATGTACTCCGCCCAGCTGACGGGCTGCTGGAAGTTCCTGAGCTGCTCCTGGTTGTAGTTGCTGCTGCCCGCAATGGACTGGACCAGCCAGGACAGCAGGAAGATCAGGCCCATGGTCGCCCCGAGGGAGTTGGAGTACACGGTCCGTCGCCAGCCTGAGACGCGGGCCCATTTGGGCGACTTGGCGTTGCTGTACTCGCCCACGAGCTGTTCCTTGTCCGACTCCGGGCCGCGTTCGTTCAGTTCCTTGGACTCGGGGGACCCCTTCTGGACCAGCCAGATGGTCGCGAAGATGTACAGCAGGAACTGCAGGTACTCGGACTGCCAGTTTTCGGAGACGTCCACGGCGAAGTTCGACGACGTGAGGTACTGTCCGAGACTGATTTCCTCCAGTCCGGAGGCCACCTGCTCCTGGTTGAAGAGGGCATGGCCGGTGAGCGCCTGGCCCAGCAGGGCCAGGAGGAAAATGATGCCAAAGAAGAGGCTGAGACCGTTGTTTCTGAGTGCTTTCTTCACGGTCCGCCTATCCCCGGACAAGCCCGACGGCGGCCAGGTAGGCCAGTCCGCCGAAGATCAGGATGAGATACAGGGCAAAGCTCCAGCGCATTCTATTTGCCTCCTACTTCGCAGGTGTACGGCTCTTCTTCCCCTTTGGGGGTGCAGCCTGCGCCCGTGACCTTCCAGCCGGCGTTGGAGGCGGCCAGGAAGACGGTGTCGTGCTCGAACTCGACGAAGGCGTCACGGCCGAACTGCTCGGAGCCCAGCAGCTTTCCCGCGTCCGGGATTTTCGCCTTTTCCAGCTGGCTCTCGCAGGTGCCGGCGTCACTGGACCGCGCCGTCTCCTCCCGTGTCCCGGACTGCAGCAGCGAGCAGGCCGCCGTCATGTTGGAGCTGGCCACTTCCCGGTGGAACGCTTCGGCTGCTTCTGCGGCCTGCGTTCCGTCAGCGGCGCACCCGGAAAGCACGCCGCCGGAAAGCGCGAGCAGGACGAGGACGCCGAGCCGCAGGCCCCTGACGGCGCTAGGCGTTTTCACGGTCTTCGCTCACGGGCGGCCCTCCTTCAAGGGAAAACGACGACAATAATAAGGCTACTTATTGTTTAGCCCGTGCCGACAACGCCGTCAAGGAGGCGCGCCCGCTCAGCCTGGCGGACGGCGTACAGGCAGAAGCCCGACGGCGGGGCGTTGCCCCTGTTTCGATGGACGCGTCAGTTCTCGAACGAATTGCCGAGTTCATAGATGGCGTGGTCCAGCAGGTCCCGCTGGATGGGGCGCAACATGTAGGAACCGTGGAGGTAGGCCTCGATCTCCATGGCGCCTGCGTCACCGCCGATGCTGAAATAGTGCATCCAGAGTTTGTCGACCTCCAGCTGGGCTTGCCGGAAGGCCCGGGCAGTCCGGTTTCTTTGCGCCTCGCCGTCCTGGTCAGCGCTCATGGTGTCCGGCGTCGGATTCCGGTGTGCGTTCGAGTATCCGCTGGGCCACCGCGCTCAGGAGGATCTCCTCTGTCCGGGCGCGGCTGATCATGGCTTGCAGGGCCTCCCGCTCGCCCACCTGCAGCCGCTCCATCAGCACGCCTTTGGCTATGTCGATCAGGCTCCTGCTGTGCAGGGCGTCTTTCAGGACGTCGCTGAGGTGGGCGGCGCGCTCCCGTACCTGCAGGTTGGACAGGATGAGCGCGGCGGGACCGGCAAGGAGGGTCAGGACCTGCTCGCTGTGTTCATCGAAGGCCCGCGGCCGGTCTGCGTAGACTTTGAGGGCTCCGATGGCCTCAGGCCTGTTGCGTCCGCCGAGGTCTGGCACGAGGAGAGGAACACTGATGCAGGACAGCACCCCCGTGCCGGCGCTCGCCTCGCTCCAGACGGGCCATCGCTGCTCGGTGCGGACATCGTCCACGAGCACGGGCTGGGCACTGGCCCATGCCGTGAGGCAAGGCCCCTCGCCCAAGTCGTACTGCAGCCGGTCGGCTTCCTGAACGAGGCTGCTGGTGGATGCCGTGCTGGTGCGCCGGCCCTGGTCGTCGATAAGTGTGCCGCCTGCACCAATGCTGCCGGCGAGGCTTTCGTGCGCGGCCTGGGCCAGGCTGGCCACGGCGCGGTCTACCACCGGCTCCGTCAACAGCAGGCCCGAAACCCAAGCGAACATCTCAGGCAGTTCCGCTGCCATTGGGTTCTTCCGCTTCACGGGGTGGCCTCACATCTCATCGGGTTCGGGAACATCCCTCTGGGCGGTACGTCCGGCAGATGTTCTCCATCATAGTCACGGGGTTCGAGGCCGCCGGTCCGGTCACCCGGGCGTGGTGTCGTCACGGTTTGCCTGCTCTGGTAGCTGAGCCCCGTTGAGGATGTCTGTGGCAATCTGCTTCAGCTGTTGTTTGTTGGAGAGCGCCATTTGGTGGAGAACCGCGGCGGCCTCCTCGCGGCTGCCGCGGGTCTGGGCCATCACCAGGCTGAGGGCCGCGTCAATGACTGCCCTGGACTGCAGGGCGCCGTGCAGGCCTTCCGGAAGGAGCGCCAGGCGGTGGACGCGGAGCGCCAGGCGGAGGACGCGGGACAGGGACGAGGCATACGTTTCGGCAGCGGTGATGGTGGCCGCGTCAAAAGCTGCTGTACTCCGGGCGTAGCAGTTCAGTGCAGCAGCCGCGTCGGGCCCGGCATCAATGGGTACGGCAAGGACCGATACGACGCGGTCGGCCGTAACCGCCTGCCAGTATTGGTGCCATCGTTCGGACGTTTCGAGGTTCCTGACCAGCACCGTCCGGCCTTCCCTTAAGGCAGTCAGGCAGGGGCCGTCGTCGAACCCGTACTGCTTCTCGTCCATCTGCCTGGCGCTTTCGCTGCTGCTTGCTACGGTGATGAGTCGTCCGTCCCGCTCGACGGAGATCGCGCACAACATCGGCTCTGGCACGGCGAGTTGTGATGCAGAGAAAACTGCCAGCTCGAGGAGGAAGTCATCAAACCCCGGGCTTTCCAGCAGCAGGTCCTGCAATTGTTCCAGCGTCGGCGAGGGAAATTGCCCGGACGCCGGCGGCTGGCCGGACTCGGCGGTGGCCATCGCATGCCTCAATCTCCTGAGAGCCGGATCCTCCGATCCACTAATTGCAACCGGACGAAGGGTCCGGGAATGGCCGCGGGCTTGCGTCTGCGGCCTGTCGTGACGAAAAGATCGACCGCGTCCCCAAGGTCCTGGCCGGCAGGAGTCCTTGCTCTTCATAGGCGCTTCGCCTTCATTTTGAGCCTACTCCCTTTGTGCCACGTGAGATACGAGCGGTGGGCCGGGGCGAGCGCCGGATGAGGCACGCTACGTCCGAAGGCCACGGATGTAGCGTGCCAGCTCGATCAGTCCCGGAAGACAACCCGCCAACGCTTCATCACTGATGGGGCGTTTGGAGAAGGCGGCGGGATCTGATGGGGCGTTTGGGGCCCAAGGCCGAACGTATGCTTGAAAGATGAGCGCTGCAGCCGCATCAACCGTCACCTTTGAAAGCCGCTTCGCCACGGAGCTTGCCGAGATGGCCATCCCTTGGAAGGCGGAGGAGGTCCCTGCCCCGCGGCTGCTCGTCCTGAATGAGCCGCTGGCCGCCGAGCTGGGCCTGGACCCGGACTTCCTTCGGAGCCCGGAAGGGCTTCCGCTGCTGATCGGCAATGCAGTGCCCGACGGCGCCACTCCCGTTGCGCAGGCCTACTCCGGCCACCAGTTTGGCTGGTTTGCGCCGAGGTTGGGTGACGGCCGCGCGCTCCTGCTCGGTGAGATTTCCGACGTCGAAGGCCGCCTCCGCGACATTCACCTGAAAGGCTCCGGCCGCACCCCCTTCGCCCGGGGCGGCGACGGGTTCGCCGTCGTGGGGCCGATGCTGCGTGAATACATCGTCAGCGAAGCGATGCACGCCCTGGGCATTCCCACCACCCGGTCGCTCGCCGTCGTAGCCACCGACCGTTCCGTCCAGCGGGAGACGGTGTTGCCGGGGGCGGTGCTCACGCGGGTCGCGAGCAGCCACCTGCGCGTGGGAAGCTTCCAGTACGCCCGGGTCGCCGGTGACGACGGGCTCCTGCGCCGCCTGGCCGACCACGCCATTGCGCGCCACTATCCCCACGCCGCCAAAGCGGAGAATCAGTATCTCGACCTGCTCAGCGCGGTCATCAGCGCACAGGCTTCGCTGGTGGCCCAGTGGATGCTGGTGGGCTTCATCCATGGCGTCATGAACACGGACAACATGGCCATCTCGGGGGAGACCATCGACTACGGCCCGTGCGCCTTCATGGATGCATTCGACCCCGCCACCGTCTACAGCTCCATCGACGAGAACGGCCGTTACGCCTACGCCAACCAGCCCCTCATCGCAGAGTGGAACCTGGCACGCCTGGCCGAGGCGCTCCTTCCGCTGTTCGACGATGATGAGGAACGCGCGGTCGAGCTGGCAAAGGAGTCATTGGGTGCGTTCCGCCAGCAGTACAGCGCCGCCTGGCTGGCCGGCATGAAGGCGAAGCTCGGGTTGGACGGCGGCGTCGACGATGATGTGGCTTCGCCCCTGATTGACGAACTGCTCGCCATGCTCCAAGAGGAGCGCGTCGATTACACATCGTTCTTCCGGCGTCTCGGAACCGCGGCCCGCGGCAATGGCGGACCGGCACGGGACCTGTTCCCGCGACCGGACGTATTCGTCGCCTGGGCCGGACGCTGGCAGGCCATGGATCCGGACGCGGATGTGATGGACCGGGTCAACCCGGCGTATGTGCCCCGCAACCACCTTGTTGAGGAAGCACTCAGCTCTGCGACCGGCGGTGATCTTGGACCGCTCAGGCGATTGCTGGAAGCGGTGACGGACCCCTATAACGAGCGTCCCGGCGTCGAACGCTACGCGGAGGCTGCGCCGGAAAGCTTTGGCCCGTACCGGACCTTCTGCGGAACCTGACCTATGGGCCGGGGTGGACGAGCGTGTCCGGATCCAGTTCGCTCGCCGGTGCGTCGGCGAGTCCCTGCGGCGTGAGGTCCAGGTCGTCCAAAGCGGCCATGGCTGCGTTCAGCCCGGCATCCGGGGCAATGTTGTTAGTCATGGTTCTCTGTCTCCTGAAGTAAGCGGGACGTGCATTGGTGTGCTGACTGGCTATTTTCCTTGGAACTGGCCCGCGCGCCAAAATTGCGCCGCGGGAAGAAATGCTGTAGCCACGGCCGATCTAACCCGTCCGGAACCGCTGTAGTTAGGTGATGGACGACGGCGGCAGCCCCCTCCTGCGCGGGCCGTCGCGGCCCGGTTGGAGGCAGTTTTATGACGGCCGGTTACACCTCGCCGCCGCCGATGATGTCCAGGGAGAGCTGGTGCAGCGGTTCCTCCCGCCGCCGGGAAGCGCTGATGAGCGTGGCGAGGGCCTGGTCGCGGCTGATGTGGAGGCGCTCCATGACGATCCCGGTGGCCGTTCCGATCGCATCCCGGGCGCCGAGGGCGCCGATGAGCCCGTCGCTGAGGCGCTGGGCGGTGTCGCGGGCCTGGGAATTGGCAAGCATGAGTGCCGCGGGCCGGGCCAGCAGCTCGATCAGGCGGATGGCCCTGGAATCGAATCCGTTTGGAATGGGGGAGTACACCTTCAGCGCCCCGATGGCGCCGTCGGGAGTTGATAGCGGCGTGCTGATCACCGAGCGAAGGGGCAGGCCGGCAATGGCGCGGCTCCAGGCTGGCCAGCGGTGGTCGGCGCGGCAGTCCTCGACCGTAACTGTCGCCTGCTGGGCCCAAGCGGTCAGGCACGGCCCCTGTCCAAGGTCGTACTGGAACTGGTCTGCCTGCAGGATATCGGGATCAGTGAAGGCCGTGCTGGTACGCCGGCCGCGCGTATCCATCAGGCTGACTCCTGCTCCCAGGGTCCCCGGAATGGCTTCCTTCAAGGCCTGGGCCAGCGCGGAAACGGCTTCGTCGACGGTTTCGTGGGTCAGCAAAAGGTCGGCGATCCGGGCGGTGAGCGCCGCGAGTTCGTCAGCGAGGGGCAGGTTGGCTTGCATCGGAGCCCGACTAGGACGTGGGGGGAGAGCCCGCGGGGACCTGACCGGCTCGGCGGGAGGATCCGGACCGTGCAAGAGTGGCTGCTGAGACAGGCACGCTTTAATTCCTCTCCTGAGTGCGCAGAGTGCCGTCCCGGTGGCAGACTGCCGCGTGGAAAACGTTTAAGACAATTATTTCAGTGCAAGGCGCCTGCCGCGAGGGGTAACGGCCCTTGATTGGCAACGAATTAATGGGTGGGCGTGGCGGCCCGAAAAAACCCACGCGCATTGCCTCGGCATGGGCTTTGTGAGGGGATAATCGGTTAAGAACACGTATGTATCTGTCAGATTGGGGCAATGGTGACGGAACGTGGAGGACTCGGGGAACGGGTCGCGGCCGGTGAGGCCGAACTGTTTAAGGTGCTGGCCCATCCGGCCAGGGTCCGCGTTCTGGCCATGCTCGCGTCGGGCCCGGCTTCGGTGGCGGAGCTGTGTTCGGCCACGGGGCTGAAGGCATCCCATCTGGCTGGTCAACTCGCCCAGTTGCGGGCCCAGCACCTGGTCACTGGCCGCCGGGCACACGGACGGCTGCAGTACTGGCTGGCTTATCCCGAGATTGCAGACCTGCTCGCCGTTGCCGAGTCCGTGTTGAGTGCGCGCGCGGCGGCCGACGCGGGCGGCTTGGCCGGCTTGGGCGCGACCCGTTGGGGATCCGACGGCGCTGGCCTTGGCCCGGGCGGTGGGGGCACGCTGACGGATGAGTCTGCCGCCGAGTTGGCGGAGTCCCTGGGCAGGCGCGCCCTGATAACCGACGCCGTCCGGTCCGTCAGTGCCCGGACAGGGCGGAGCTCCGAACAGGCGCTGGCCGGACTCCTGACCGAGGCCCGGGAGCGCAGCCTCACACTCGCCGAGGTCTCCAGCGAGGCAGTGGCGGAGCGCGGAACCGAGTGACCTCTCGCCAGGCAGGCGAAACCCGGTAGCCGCTGGTTGAGCTTGTCGAAACCGGTTTCTGTGTGTGCCCTAAAGATTGGTCTATTGACGGAGTGGCGGCCCTGGGCGAGACTCGTAATTGAGGAATTGATGAATTCATCGTTTTTTCAATCCTCTCCATTGGGGGTCCTCTGCTCCGGCAGGCGCAGAGGGGCCGGAGCGTCGCGGGGCGGGTGGACCATTTCACCGCCCGGGGGCCGCGGAATAGACGGAAAGGGGCCGGAACAGCGTGGTTCCGTCCCCTTTCCGATTCCAGTCGTAGCGCGGTTGCCCGAGTCCGGGACTGGGCGTACCGGAACTACGGGCGTTCGAAGATGCTCAGGATATTGCCTTCAGTGTCCAGGAACCAGGCGGCCTTGCCCCCGTCCGAGGTGGCAATCCCGTTCTCCGTTTTCAGCCCCGGAAAATCGTATTCCTCGAACACAACGCCGCGGCCCCGCAATTCCTGGACGTCCCGTTCGACGTCGTCCGTTACCCAGCCCATCTGGGTGTTTTTGGCGCTGCCCGCGTTGTCGGTTTGGTACACCAGGAACCTGGTCCCGTTGCCGCATTCGTACATGACGTTGTCGTCCGCGGGTTCCACCGGCTCCAGTCCCAGCTTGTCCCGGTAAAAATCTTTTGCCCTGCCTACGTCCTTCGCCGGAAGGACGGCGGTGACGGCTATGTCCTTGAGCATGACAGTTCACTCCTCGTTGAGTTGATGGCGCTCTTGAGTTAATGGCGATGGTCCCCTGATCGGTGCCGGGAACGGACTGGCAGTCCGTGTCCGTACCGCGTCACCGCCCGTTTCGCCGACAGCCGGGCGGCCACCTGGGACCCTGCGGCGCCTCGCCGGCAACGCCGGCGCGAGGGTCCCCGAAGTTTATGGGGACATTATGGAACCGAAGTGCCACTTGCGGATATAGGACGCGGGGACGGGAAAGCACGACGTCGGCCCGGCCGGCTGCCGCTGTTGCCGTGCAGCCGCTGCTTTTGACTGGCAGCCGGCCGGCGGCGGCTCCCCTGAGCGCGCTAGGCGCGCGACTCGAGGCCGTGCGCCGTCAGCGGACCCACGGGGCAGAGCTTATTGACCGTCTCCGTGAGTTGCCTCGGACGGAAGGGCTTGATCAGGTAGGCGGCGGCTCCCGACGCCATGCCGGCCATCTCGTCGTCGAGCTCCGCCCGGGCGGTGATGAACAGCATTGGTGCCTCGGAGCGGGCGCGGATATGCCGCGCCACCTCCAGGCCGTCCATGTCCGGCAGGTTCAGGTCCACCGTCACCAGGGCGGGGTGGTGTTCCCATGCCGCGGCGACCCCGTCAACGCCGTTGCCCACCGCCTGAACGTCAAAGCCGAGCCGTCCCAGGATCAGACTGATCAAATCGCGAATATCCCGGTCATCCTCGATGACCAGGCACAGCCCCCGTGAACCCAACGTGCCCCCCGGCCTGTAGTAGGTGTGTGCACAGTGTAGGGCGGAAACCTCAAGACGTGCATGCCGGGGCACGAAAAAGCCCCGCACCATTGTGAAGGCGGTGCGGGGCTTCCCGGGGACGACCATCCGCATGGGGGAATAGGATGGGGCCCCGCACTAAGTTACCCGCGCGTAGATTTGTCCTTCAACTGTACGATTCCCGTCATTCGGGCAGTTCCATCTGGAAACCGCATGTGCACCTCAGGACGCGGGTGGACAGGTAGACGTCCAGGGTGTCCTCGGCCGGGCCCTCGGTGGTCAGCGGCGCGGACAGCCGGCGGACCTCCGACCCTGCCTTGGCCATCGGTTGTCCGCAGTGCATGTAGTGGCCGCCGAAAATCAGCACGTCCCCTTTTTGCTCCCGGCGGCCCAGGACTGCGGACAGCTCGGCTACCTGGGCAGGATGTTCACGGAAGCGCCGGCACCGGCCGCAGGTGTAGGCAACCAGAACGACGTCGGTGGGGCAGTCCGGGATGTTCATCACCGATCTGACGGTCAGGTGGCGGTTGGTGCCGCAGCGGGTACACGTCACGGGTGAAACGCGCGCCCGTCCGGCGCCGTCGGAGCGGAAGTCGGGGGATTTGAGCGACACGGTCAGCCGGCGATCGGGTAGCTGGCCAGGATGTAATCGGCTGCGGCGCGTCCCTTCATCCGCCGCCTGGTGCCGCGGAGGTTGACCCGGCACCGGCGCATGCCGGCCCGGAAGGACGAGTCGGTCTTGGGCGTCACTCCCTGGATCAGGCACCAGCTCGTGTAGAGCCCGTAGAGGCAGTCCGGCCCCAGCGGGCTGTCGGTGTCGGGAGCGGGGGAGGTGGCGTCGTGAAGGAACTGCTGGAAATGCGAGGTGGCCATGGCAGGCTCTTTTCCTCAGGGTGCGGGGTGGCCGCCGTGAGGCTGCAGCGGCATTGCCTCCAGGCGGTGCACAACGTCGGGAGGGGTTTCCCATACAGAAAAACGCAGGGTCCTGTATTGAACCTACCGCGCAGTAGGGAGTGTTGTACAGGGAATGCCTCAGGACCCGGGCGTGCATGCCGATCTCGAGCTGCCCAGACGCGCGCGGTCAATCGCCACGAGCGCCACCGCGCTGGCAGCGAGGCGGATGGCGTTGACGCGGTACCACTTGGCCAGCAGGGGCTTACAGCGCATGTCGCTGGGTGGGCGCGGCCCGAAGAACAGCGCAGGATTCACGGACCGGAGAAGGTATGCGGTTGCTGCCGCGCCGGCCGCCGAAGCGGCGGCAGCCGTCGCCAGCTACGGCCGGCTGCCCGGGCGGTTCCATCCTGCGGCAAGTGCCAGCGCTACGGCCGGGAAGGTCGCGGGAGCCAGTGGCGCGTAGTAGCGTCCGGGGCTGCCGGACCCCAGCGGGGACCTCCGCAGCTCAGGGCCGTCCTCGGACCCGGCGACGCGGTGGGGGACTTTGACCACGGCCTCGTAGAGGTTCCCGAAAAACCAGTGCGCGTGAGTGAATTCCGCGACGGCCAAACTGACATCGGCCATTGTCCCGCGCTTGTCCGTTGCTCCATGCCCCATGGCCATAACGTACAGCAGGCCGGTGGGATCTGCGCTCCTGGTTCCGGACGCGTTCGCAGCTCAATCAGCGGGTCCCCGGGCCGGCGGCGGACTGGGTTTGGCAGCCAGGTCACGGAGGGTGGACCGGGGGCCATCGCCGCCGGCCCTGATGGAAGTTTCCGTTATCGTCCTTGGAAGAACTTTGGAGTTCCTTGGGTCCGGCACGGGAATCCGCGCCCCGAACCTTCAGAACTGCCGGGTCCGGACGTACCCCCTCGCGCGCCGGAACCGGCCACTCCCCTCCTCGACCGCGGAAACAGATAGGGCGGCGTGTTGCACGGGCCACGTTCACAGCCTGTTCACCCCGAGCTGGTTCCATAGATGCATGGACGCGAACGCTGGCAACGATCACGACGCCGACATTCCGGCAGTGTGGGGGATGCTAACCCCGGGGGCGGAGACGGGGATCCGGAAACGGGGCCGCCCCGCCCGGGTCGGCGCTGCCGGTAGAGTGCCCCTTGACGGCTCGGTCGTTTTCGCCTGGCTCGATGGGCAGTCGTCCCGCAGGCTGCATTTTGCCGGAGACCCGCTGGTGGTCCTGCCGGAGCTCGAGCACACGGAGGCCTTTTAGCGCTCCCCGTGTCTTGGCGTTGCCCGAGGATGCCCGCGGCTGTCAGCGGTGCTGCATCAGGCGGGTTTCAGGAGTCGCGCGGTCGAGTATCTCGGAGCGGCGCCTGACGGCGTCGGTGAACCTGTCCAGGAACAGGTCTGCGCTTGCGTGCTTCGAGAAGGGCAGCAGCAGACCCCGGTGCTTTTCGACGACGGTCAGGCGGGTCTGCCGCGATTGGGGCGTAAGCGTGAAAGTGCGGGTTCTGCTCCACAGCCCGAACGGCAGGCGGCGGTGCCAGGTCATGACGTTTCCGCTGACTTGCCGGACACGCAGCTTCACGGACCGCCGGCCTCCGGAAGGTGTGATCCGGACGGTGTCACCAGCCCGGACAGCGCCGTCGGCCTCCAGGATTCCCGACTCCCAGACGCCGAAGTTTCCGCCGTCGGTGATGACGTGCCAGACACTCGCGGCCCGGGCCTGGATGAGTACTTCGGAGCTGAACAAACGCACCCAACCACGCTACTGACTCAGGCCACTGACTGGGTGTTGTGCAAGTGTTGTGCCGCCCACACCGGCCCCCGGAGGCTCAGCTGATGGAGAGGAAGAGGAAAAGCAGCGCCAGCAGGAGCGCCACCGGGGTCATGACCAGCCGTTCCGGTTTGCTGCGGGAGATGGCGTTCATCAGCACGCCGAGGGTGAAGTATGCCGTCAGGACCCAGGTGAACACTGGGTACCAGGCGTCGCTGCCGATCGCGGGTGCCAGTCCGGTTCTCGCCAGGGCCGCGTGCCCGAACACGAGATAGAGCAGAACTGACACCGCGCTGCCGATCCTCAGCCTCGCGGGCAGGATCCTGTGCTGTCCGCCCCAGGCCAGACGTCCCAGCGGTACGCCGCCCATCAGCAGCACCTGAAAAACTGCCAGCCCTGCGAGCACGGCACAGGCGAGCACCGCGGATATTTGACCCAGCTCCACAGCCGATCCCTTCGGTCATCTTGAGTTCCAAGCTAATTGTGCCTTGCCGAACCGACCACTGAACTCCCGGCGGCCGCCCGAGGCCATGCCCGTGAATTTGTGCCGGGGGCGATTTTTGTCAGGGGCTTCTGGAAGAGTGCTGTCTGGGACGGTCGGACGGGCCGCCTGTACCATCGGAAACATTCATGTCCGGAGGGTTCCGGAGACTGGAGCAGCACATGCAACTCGGCGCTTTCTCACTCAGCCTCGCCGTCAAGGACATCGCGGCGTCGGCGGCGTTCTACGAGAAGCTGGGATTCACCAGGTCCGGCGGCGATATCGACCAGAACTGGCTGATCCTGCGGAACGGTCAGACGGTGATCGGCCTCTTCCAGGGCATGTTCGAGAAGAACTCCTTGACCTTCAACCCGGGCTGGAACCAGGACGCGCAGCAGCTCGACTCGTTCACCGATGTGCGCGATCTCCAACGCCAACTGAAGGACCAGGGGATTCCGTTTGCTGCTGAAGCCGGCGTCGGAACCGGACCCGGCAGCTTCATCGTGGTGGACCCCGACGGCAACCCGGTCATCGTGGATCAGCACGTCTGATCCGGATCCCATCTCAAGAGGCTTCCATCCAAATCGGGGCTTCACCAAAGAGGAGTAAGGAACATGTCCAGCAACCCTGAGGACTCCAACAACCCCGAGGATCTTGTCAGCGTCAGGTACATGGTGGACGACGTCGGCGCCGCCGTCGGCTTCTACACGAAGTACCTCGGCTTCACCGTCAGAATGAACGCGGCACCGGCGTTTGCCGACGTCGTGCGCGGTCAGTTACGCCTGCTGCTGAGCGGACCCACCAGCTCGGCGGGCCGGCCAATGCCCGACGGCGCGGTCCCGGCACCGGGCGGATGGAACCGGATCCATCTCATCGTGAGTGACATATCCGCCGAGGTGGACAGGCTGCGGGCCGCGGGCGTTCCGTTCCGCAACGAGATCGTGAAGGGGCCCGGCGGCCAGCAGATCCTGCTGGAGGATCCGGCGGGCAACGTCGTCGAACTGTTCCAGCCTGCCGGTACGTAAGCGCCGAAACGCGGAAGTCCCCGCCGCCGGGGTCGGGGGGGTCCGGCGGCCGGGGCTCGGCGTCTCGGTTGGTTGGGCGGGGATGGCGCCGGGCGGGGGGGTGGGGGGGCTGTTAGTGGTGTGTCGTATAAACAAATG
>NZ_JBHTSL010000070.1:0-27535 GCF_042795115.1 Arthrobacter sp. NPDC056493
CCGCGGCGGGTGCCAGAGTTTTTAAGAGCCCGAAGGCGGTTTAGGCCTTCGCTGCGGCGGCCGCCTCGGCGGCGGCGGGCAGTGCTTCAAAGATCCGGTTCATGGCGGCGTCGTCGTGCGCCGCGGACAGGAACCAGGCCTCGAAGACGGACGGCGGGAGGTAGACGCCCGAATCCAGCATGGAGTGGAAGAAGGGCGCGTAGCGGAACGACTCCTGCTTCAGTGCGTCGCTGTAGTTGTGGACCCCCTGCCCGGACGTTCCGAACGCCACCGAGAACAAGTTGCCTGCACGCTGGATGGAGTGGTCAACGCCGGCCGCATCCAGGGCGGAGGACAGGGCGCCGGACAGTTCCAGCGACCGCGCGTCCACGAACGAGTACACGTCCCGGGTGGCGTGCGTCAGGGTGGCGACGCCGGCAGCCATGGCCACCGGGTTGCCGGACAGCGTGCCCGCCTGGTAGACGGGACCGATCGGCGCCAGGTAGTCCATGACGTCCGCACGGCCGCCGAGGGCCGCCGTCGGCATGCCCCCGCCGATCACCTTGCCGAAGGTCAGCAGGTCGGGGGTCCACTTCTCCGTAGCGTCAGCGGCGCCGCCGGTGAGTCCCCAATAGCCCGAGTAGCCGGTGCGGAAGCCGGTCAGGACCTCGTCGACGATCAGGAGGGCGCCGTGGGCGGCGGTGATCCGTGAGAGGCCCGCGTTGAAGCCCTCGCCTGGCGTCACCACGCCCATGTTGGCGGGCGCCGCCTCGGTGATGACGGCGGCGATGTTGGGCCCGTGCTCGGCGAAGGCGGCCTCGACGGCGCCGAGGTCGTTGTAGGGCAGCACCAGGGTCTCGGCAGCGGTGGCGGCCGTGACGCCGGCGGAGCCGGGCAGCGCGAGGGTGGCCACGCCGGAGCCGGCGGACGCGAGCAGCCCGTCAAGGTGCCCGTGGTAGCAGCCGGCGAACTTGATGACCAGGTTGCGGCCGGTGAAGCCCCGGGCCAGCCGGATCGCCGTCATGGTGGCTTCCGTGCCGGTGGACACCATGCGCAGCCGTTCGACGGCGGAAACGCGTTCCTTGACGATGGCCGCGAGGTTGGCCTCATCGGGGGTCGAGGCGCCGAAGGAGAGGCCGCGGTCCACAGCAGCGTGCACGGCGTCGAGGACGGCCGGGTGGGCGTGCCCCAGCAGGGCCGGGCCCCAGGAGCACACCAGGTCCACATATTCCTTGCCGTCGGCGTCGGTCAGGTACGGGCCCTTGGCCGCCACCATGAAGCGGGGGGTGCCGCCGACGGAACCGAAGGCGCGGACCGGGGAGTTCACGCCGCCGGGCATCAGCTGGCGGGCGCGGTCGAAAAGTTCCTCGTTGCGAGGGGTACTGGAAGTCATGGTTTCCATTCTTTCAGTCTGCGGGAGTGTCACCGGACAGTGTCTCCGGAAAGCAGCTCGGCCACGCGCGGTGCCACCACCGTGCCGAAGAGTTCGATGCAGCGCATCATGGATTCGTGCGGCAGCGTGCCGTTGCCGTATTTCAGGTCGAAGCGGTCGACGCCGAGGTTCCGCTTAAGCAGTGCTATCTTCTGCGCCACCGTCTCGGGCGAACCGACGTACAGCGCGCCCTCGGGCCCGCACATGGCGTCGAATTCCCGGCGGTTTCCCGGGCCCCAGCCCCGCTCGGCGCCGATCCTGTTCCGCTGGGCAAGCCAGTGCGGAAAAAGCTCCTCGCGGGCCGCCTCGTCGGTCTCGGCGATGTGGCCGGGGGAATGCGTGGCGATTTGCTGCATGGGCTGGCCGTACTTGGCCATCGCCTCGCGGTACAGGTCCACCAGCGGGGCGAACGCGCGGGGCTGGCCGCCGATGATGGCAAAGATGATCGGATAGCCGTATTCCGCGCACCGCAGGACAGACTCCGGGGTTCCGCCCACGCCGATCCAGGCCGGCAGCAGGTGGTGCTCCAGCGGCGGATACACGCTCAACCCGGCCAGCGCGGGCCGCGTGCGGCCCTCCCAATGGACCGGCTTTTGCGCGCGCACCCTGTCGAACAGCTCGAGTTTCTCCTCGAACAGCACCTCGTAGTCCGCCAGGTCCAGGCCGAACAGCGGAAACGACTCGACAAACGAGCCGCGGCCCAGCATCACCTCGGCGCGGCCGCCGGACAGGGCGTCCACGGTGGAGAAGCGCTGGAACACCCTGATGGGGTCGTCCGAGCTCAGGACGGTCACGGCCGAACCGAGCCGGATCCGGGTGGTGCTGGCCGCGGCGGCTGCGAGGAACACCTCGGGGGCGGACACGGCGAAGTCGCGGCGGTGGTGCTCCCCCACACCAAAGGCGTGAAGCCCGACGGCGTCAGCCAGGACCGCCTGGTCCAGCAGCTCCCGCAGCACCCGGGCATGCGGCTTCGGTTCCCCGGCGCCGTCCACGCCGACGTCGCCGAACGTGTTCAGGCCCAGCAGGATCTTGCCGGGGCCCACGGGAGCGGTCGGCCCCGTGCCTGGCGCCGGCATCAGGATTCCCTGAGCCAGCCGGCGATTTCGCTGGCCCAGTACGTGAGGACCAGGTTTGCCCCGGCGCGGCGGATGCCAAGAACAGATTCGGTGATGGCAGACCGCCGGTCGATCCAGCCGTTGGCAGCGGCGGCCTCGATCATGGCGTACTCGCCGGAGATCTGGTAGGCGGCGACCGGAACGGGGCTCATTTCGGCGACGTCGGCCAGGATGTCGAGGTAGCTCATGGCCGGTTTGACCATCACCATGTCCGCACCCTCGGCAAGGTCAAGTTCCACCTCTTGGATGGCCTCGCGGCGGTTGGCGGCGTCCATCTGGTACGTCCTGCGGTCGCCCTTCAGCTGGGAGTCCACCGCTTCCCGGAACGGGCCGTAGAACGCCGACGCGTACTTCGCGGCGTAGGCCACCACGGCGGTGTTCACGTGGCCGGCGTCCTCCAGGGCCTGGCGGATCACGCCGATCTGTCCGTCCATCATGCCGGACGGGCCCAGCACGTGGGCGCCGGCGTCAGCCTGGGCCACCGCCATCTTCGCGTAGATCTCCAGCGTGGCGTCGTTGTCCACATAGCCGTCGCTGTCCAGGACGCCGCAGTGGCCGTGGTCCGTGAATTCGTCAAGGCAGACGTCGCTCATCACCACGAGACTGTCCCCCACCTCGGCCCGGACGTCACGGATGGCCCTGTTGAGCACCCCGTCCGGGTCCAGCGACGCCGTGCCCTCCGCGTCCCGGGTCTCAGGGATGCCGAACAGCATGATGCCGCCGACGCCCAGTTCCACGGCTTCGGCCGCCGCCCGTTTGAGGGTGTCGGTGGTGTGCTGCACGACGCCCGGCATGGAGGCGATCGGGTTGGGCTCCTGCAGCCCCTCGCGGATGAACGCGGGAAGGATCAGGTCTGCCGCGGCGAGCCGGTGCTCGGCCGTAAGCCTGCGCATGGCGGGGGTGGTGCGGAGCCGCCGGGGGCGGTGGTGCGGAAAGCTCATGTCCTGTCCTTCACTGTCTTCCTGCTGTTGGGAAATGGATGTCTAGGGGGCCAGCGCCAGGATGACGGCGGCGACAAGCCCTTCCGGCGTGGCCTCCCGGGCCGTGGCAGCCACCACGAGGCCCAGGGCTTCCGCCTCGGCCGCTGTCGCCGGGCCGATGGCCACGAGGCGGCAGGGGCCGAGGGGCGCCAGGGTGGCGCCAATGCGCCGCACGGCGGTGGGTGAGGCGGCGACGACGGCGGCCAGGGCCCCGTCGTCGACCTCCACTTTCGCTTCGGCGGGCGTGAGCAACGGCAGCGCGGCGCTGCCTTCACCGCCGGTACCGTCACCGCCAGGCTGGCCGGGGCCGTTCACAGTTTGGCCGAGGCGCCGCGCCGGCTCGGCCGGGAAGTCCACCGTGGCATAGGCCACCACGGTGCGGACCCGGGCGCCCTTCGCCTCCAGCCCCCGCGCCAGCGCAGGGGCCGCGATATCGGCCTGCGGGAGAAGAACCTCGGCGGGACCTCCGGGCCACCCGTTGACGATACCGGCCGCTGAGTGCTCATGCTGCGGCTCGAAGTGCACGGCGATCCCCGCTGCCTCGAGCGCCTTCCGGCTGGCGGGGCCGACGGCGGCAACGCGGGTGGCAGCCGGAAGCCACTCGCGCAGTTTGACTGCGCGCTCCGCCGCCTTTTCCCGCAGCGCGAGGACGGTGGTGGCGGAGCTGACCACGAGCCACTCGAAGCGGCCCGCGCCCAGCGCCTCAAAGGCATCGTCCAGCGCCGCCTGGTCCGGTGCGCGTTCGGCGTCCGTCAGCGGCAGCAGGAGGGGAACCGCGCCGGCCAGCCGCAGCGCCTCCGCGAGGGGCCCGGACCGCTCGGGGCTCCGCGTCACCAGGACACGGCACCCTTCCAGCGGGCGGTCTTCAAGCGTGCGTTCGCCCGCCGGGTACTGCCCGCTCGTCGTTCCCATTTGGTGGCCGGCTGCGGTCAGGACGCCGTCAGGTCCGCGATGTCCGCAGCCCCCGCTGCCAGCAGGACCTCGGCCAGTTCGATGCCGAGCAGGGTGGCGCCCACCTCGGTGAGCCCGTCCGTGGCCCGCTTGTCCCGCACCGAGGCGGTGCCGTCCACAGCACACACCACGGCTTCCAGGTGAAGCATGCTGCCCTTGCGGTACGCGTAGGCGCCCACGGGGGCGGCGCAGCCTGCCTCGAGCCGGGCCAGCAGTGCACGCTCAGCCGTGACCGCAAGCCTGGTGTCGGCGTCGTCAAGGGCGGCCAGCGCCTGGGCGAGCACGCCCTGCGACCCTTCGGTGGAGCCGACCCGGCGGGGCGCCTCGGCGGTGCGGCATTCGATGGCCAGCGATCCCTGGCCGGCTGCCGGGAGCATGATGTCCGTTTCCAGGTATTCGGTGACCGTGTCCAGGCGGCCGATCCGCTCCAGCCCGGCGGCGGCGAGGACGACGGCGTCGAGGTCGCACGACTTCCCGTCAACCACCGCGTCGGTGGCGTTGCCGGGCAGCCCGGGCACGCGGCCCAGCCGAGTGTCCACGTTGCCTCGGATGTCCACGATGTCCAGGTCGGGGCGGACGGCGCGCAGCTGCGCAGCCCGGCGCGGAGAGCCGGTGCCCACGCGGGCGCCCTTGGGCAGGTCGGCCAGCTTGAGGCCGTCGCGGGCGCAGAGGACGTCGCGGACGTCCACCCGGGGCGGGGTTGCGGCCAGCGCCAGGCCCTGGGCGGAACCCGTGGGCAGGTCTTTCAGGGAGTGGACGGCCACGTCGCATTCGTTCCGCAGCAGCGCGTCGCGCAGCGCGGCGACGAAGACGCCGGTGCCGCCCATCTGGGACAGCGATCCGGTGAGGACGTCGCCGTCGGTCCTGACGTGGACAAGCTCGACGTCGAAACCCCCGACGGCGGCCAGCCGGTCGGCGGTCTGCTGCGTCTGGGTCAGGGCGAGCTTGCTCGCCCTGGTGCCGATCCGTACCGTCACTTCGCGTCCTGCCCGGCGGCCGGGTAGGGGTCGTGCCCCTGGCCGACCGTGGTGTCGGCGCCGGCAATGGTGGGCTTTTCGCCGCGGAAGTTTTCGCAGCAGCCGGGGCGGCATACGTCGTACCACGGGCCGAGGCCCGTGACGGCCTGGCGGTCGGCGATGTTGTTCGCGACCGTGCGTTCACAGATCAATTCCACGAGCCCCTCGACGAAGCGGCGGTGCGTTCCCGGAGTGGGTACCCGCGTGGCGGCGAGGCCGAGGTCCTGGCAGGTCTGCAGCGCTTCGGTGTCCAGGTCCCAGACGACCTCCATGTGGTCGCTGACGAAGCCCAGTGGCACGATCACGATGCCCGCGACGCCCTGCTTGGCGAGCTCTTCGATGGCGTCGTTGATGTCCGGCTCGAGCCACGGGATGTGCGGGGCACCGGACCGGGACTGGTAGACGAGCGACCACGGGGCGGGCAGGCCGGACTCGGCTTCCACGCGGCGCATGATCTCCGCGCCGTTGGCCAGGTGCTGTGCCACGTAGGCGGAATCCTCGGCAAACTCACGGGGCTCGTCCCCGGAGCGGCCGGCGGCCACCGCATCCCGGGTGGGGATGGAGTGCGTGGCGAAGAGCACGTGGATGGGGGCGTCGGGCTTGCCGGCGGCGGCCAGCTGCGCGCGCACCTCGGCGACTCCCTGGGCGGTGCCCGCAATGAAGGGCTCCACGAAGCCGGGGTGGTCGAAGTACTGGCGGACCTTGTCCACTTCCAGCCTGCCGTCGAGCCCGGTTTCGGTCAGTGCCATGCCGATGTCCTCGCGGTACTGGCGGCAGCTGGAGTAGCAGGAGTACGCGCTCGTGGTGAGCATCAGCAGCCGGCGGTGGCCGGCGTCGTATGCGTCCTGGAGGGTCTGCGGGATGTAGGGATCCCAGTTGCGGTTGCCCCAGAGCACGGGCAGCTCGATGCCCCGCGCAGCCAGCTCGGCTTCGAGGGCTGCCTTCAGCTCGCGGTTCTGCTGGTTGATCGGGCTGATGCCGCCGTTGGCGCGGTAGTGGTGGGACACCTCTTCGAGGCGCTCATCGGGGATCCCCCGGCCGCGGGTGACGTTGCGGAGGAACGGGATCACGTCGTCCTGGCCCTCGGGACCGCCAAAGGAGGCGAGGAGGACGCCGTCGTATTCCTTGGGGGCCATCCTGCCGGCCTCGGTGACCGGATTTCCGGTGCCCTCCTGGGGATCCAGCGGGCTCATGCGAGGACCTCGGCGATCTCACTGGCCGTGATCCGCCGCCCGGTGTAGAAGGGGATCTCCTCGCGGACGTGGTTGCGCGCTTCGGTGGAGCGCAGGTGGCGCATCAGGTCCACGAGGTCCACGAGCTCGGGCGCCTCCAGGCCAAGGATCCACTCCCAGTCGCCCAGCGCGAAGGAGGAAACGGTGTTGGAGATGACCTGCGGGAAGTCGCGGCCCAGCAGTCCGTGGTCACGCAGCATCTGGCCGCGCTCGTTGTCCGGCAGCAGGTACCACTCATAGGAGCGGACGAACGGGTACACGCACAGCCATTCGGCCGGTTCGACGCCGCGGGAGAAGGCCGGGGTGTGGTTCTTGGCGAACTCCGCCTCGCGGTGGACGCCCATGGCGGACCATACGAGTTCGGTTCCCGCGAACAGCTTGCTGCGGCGGATATCCCGGATGGCCTGCTGCAGCGCCTCGGGCTTGGGGCCGTGGAGCCAGACCATGACGTCGGCGTCGGCGCGCATGGCGGAAACGTCGTAGCTTCCACGGTGGGTCACCCCTCCCTCGGCCAGGCGTGCTACCAGGGCGTCGAAATCCTCGGCGGCATCGGCGCTGCGGAGGACCTCGGCGGAGCGCTTGAAAACGGTCCAGAGGGTGAAGAACTGCTCGGCTGATTCTTCGGTTTTAGTGACAGATTCGGCAGGAGTGTGGCTCATGGTTACTATCCTGCCCCTTCCATGCGGCCTAAGTCGAAAAACTCGACTTCTACGTCGCGTAGAAGTGGTTTATTTCACAGCGACCGCCGGATCCGGACTGCAGCCACACCCGCCGCCCCTGCCAGCGCCAGCAGCCCTGCTCCCCACCACACCTGCGGCGCAATGGTGCCGCTCCGCGAGACGCCCATAACGGCATTTTCGGCCGGTCCCCGCGTGTAGGGCGAGCTGATCGTGGCCATGTTGTTGGGGCCGGCAAGCTGTGCCGAGCCCCAGACTCCGCCAGCAATGCCCGCGGCCGAGCGTCCCCGCAGCCCGGCTCCGCCTGACAGGCCCGCAATCTCCCCGAACGGGCTGGCGTCCGCGGACTTGGTGCTGGCTGCGCTTTGGGAACTGCCGGCGGCGGGCGCAGAGGATCCGGTGGTTCCTGCCACCGCGCCCGGAATCTGGCCGCCGGGGGTGCCGCCGGTGCCGGTTGAGGGTCCCGGCCAGCCTCCGGCTCCCGTTGCCGTTCCCGACGGCGATGCTGTTCCGGACGAGGATGGGGCCGCCGGCGAGGATGGGGCTGCCGGGCTCGCTGACCGGGTCGGGGCAGGCGCCGAACTTCCGGACGAGCCTGCCGGCGGGGCTGGAGACGACGGTGCCGGAGTGGTCGGTACGGGAACAGTCGGGACCGGAACGGACGGGACCGGAGAAGTGGGAACCGGAACGGACGGGACCGTGACAGAGGGCGACGGCACGGGAACGGCCGGCGTCGGGCCGGCCGAGATGGTCACAGCGGGATCCGGCGTTGGAATTCGGACCACGGGTGCCAGCGACGGCGGCACCGAGGGTGCGGGCTGGTCCGAGGGCCGGGGTTCCCCCGACCTGTGGTCGTTCGACAGGGCTGCCGCCGCCCAGGCCTCGAGGCCTGCGGCGTCGACGGTGGCGGTGAGCCCCGTCCCGGCAGTGCCGGACTGCTCCGAATCCCCCAGCAGGTCGGACGCAGCAGCGTTGGATGCAGGAACACCTGCGGATAGGACCAGTACCGCCCCGAACGCAGCTGCTGCGGTGCCGCGCCGGAGACCCCCATGGAAACCAGTCAGCGAACGAAAACCATCGGACTTCTGATTGACCATAGTCATCGACCCTAGACACATTTTCGTGCCGGGGAAAACTTGCGGGCGGGCCGGCCAGACGGTATCGCGGGCGGCAGGGAACCTGTCTCCGGGCATCCCCGGGGCCACGGGATGCCCTACGCCAGGAAGGCCGTGACCTGCGCTTTCGTGTCGGCCACCACAGCCGCCAGCCCGTTGCCGGCCAGCCAGCCGCCGACCATCAGCAGCCCGTCGACGCCGGCGCAGACCTGCCGCACTTCGGCAACCCGCTGCCGGTGCCCCACAGCGGCAAAAGGCAGGGCTCCGGCCCAGCTGACGACGTCCCAGTCCACCAGCGCCTCGCGTGTGACGGGCACTGTCAGCAGCGCTGACGCATCCCGCAAGGCCGTGTCAAGCAGTTCCTCGTCCGGTGCTGATTCCGGCCCCGGCGCAGACCCTGCCGAAGCCGCTGAAGCACCCTCGCTGCGCCCATAGGAGAGCCGCAACACGTGCCTGCCGCTTCCGGCCGCTTCCGCTACCCAGTCCCATTTGCCGGTGGCGTGGGTGAGAGCCTTCGCCCGGATTCCCTCCGTTTGCGGCGCCACCAGGATTCCGGTCCCGCGGGGCCGACGGTCCAGCGCCGGGAGATCAACCACGAGTGTCACAAGCTTGACCAAGGGTCCGGGCCCGGGCTGATGCCCGGCCAGGGCCGGGACCGCTTCCCCGAGGAGCCGTACCGCAGACGGCCCGTCCAAAGCGACCACCAGGACGTCTGCCGTGAAGCCGTCCTCCCCCGCCGCTACCTCCCAGCCGCGCGGGGTCCGCGTGACAGCGGTGGCCGCAGTAGCCGGCAGCAGTTGCACGCCGCGCGCCCGGAGGTCCGCCAAGAGCTCCGTGACGAGGGTGTGCATGCCGCCCTTCAGTCCGGCGACGGCGGAGCCTGCCTTGGCAGGTTTGCCCTGGGTCTGCGCGCCCTGCGCCGGCGCGGCCTGGGTTCGCGCGGCCTGGGTTCCGGCCCCCTTGCGCTGGGCGGCCACAGCGGCCGCCAGCGAGCCGTGCCGGGCGACGCCGGCGCGCAACCCCGGGGCGACCATATCGACGTCGAGCAGCCCGGGATCAGCCGAATGCACGCCGCCCACCACGGGTTCCACCAGCCGCTCCAGGACGCGGCGTCCCATTCTGGCCCGCACCAGCGCGGAGACGCTGGAAACCTCGGCGGTGGTCCCTATGGAGGCCGGAAGCAGTTTGTCCAGCGAGGCGCGCAGGGAGCCGCCCAGGCCCAGCGAGCGGCGCACCTCCGGGTCCCACGGATTGGCGGGGATGCCCAGCACGCCTGTCTTGGGAAGTTCACGGGGTCCGCCCGGCAGCTGCACCCAGGCGCCGCCGGGCCGCGGGGCAACGATGTGTCCGCCCAGCCCCAGTTCGGCCGCCAGATCGGCCACCGCGGTGGAACGGGTGGCGAAGGACTCGGCGCCGCTGTCCAGGGTCAGCCCGGCGACGTCGTGCCGGCCCACACAGCCGCCCCACGCGTCGGCAGCTTCCAGCACGGTGGTGTTGAGGCCCGCCCGGGCCAGCTCCCGTGCGGCCAGGAGCCCGGAGATGCCGCCGCCGACCACCAGCGCCGTGCGCCCGGAAGCCGGAGGACTGCCTGCAGCCACGGCCCTTTACTCCGGAGAGATGGAGTGGATGAGTTCGACGACGCGCGTCAGGACGTCCGGGTCCGTCTCCGGCGGTACGCCATGGCCGAGGTTCAGCACATGGCCGGGGGCTGCCGCGCCCGACGCGATGACCTCGCGGACGTGCGCCTCAAGGACCTCCCACGGGGCAGACAGCAGCGCCGGATCGATGTTGCCCTGCAGCGGGACGGTGCCGCCCAGCCGGCGGTTGGCCTCCGCCAGCGGCAGCCGGTAGTCGACGCCGACGACGTCAACACCGACGTCGCGCATGGCCACGAGAAGTTCGGAGGTGCCGGTGCCGAAGTGGACCAGCGGCGCGCCAAGGTCGCGGACGTGGTCCAGCGCCCGGGATGAGGCTGCGGCGACGAAGCGGGTGTAGTCCGCCAGGCCAAGGGAACCCGCCCAGGAGTCAAACAACTGGCCGGCCGAGGCGCCGGCCTCCAACTGGGCGCGGAGGAACAGGCCGGAGGCGTCCGCGGCCCAGTTGGCCAGCGCCGTCCAGGTCTCGGGGTCGGCGTGCATCATGGTGCGCGGACCAAGATGGTCGCGGGAGGGCCGGCCCTCCACCATGTATGCGGCCAGCGTAAAGGGTGCTCCGGCGAAGCCGATCAGCGGGGTCTTGCCGAGCTGGTCCACGGTCAGCCGGACAGCTTCCCGGATGGGTTCGAGCGACTCCTCGGTGAGGCGGGGCAGGGCCGCGACGTCGGCGGCGGTCCGCACGGGCTTGTGCAGGACCGGCCCCACGCCCGGAACTATGTCCACGCCGACGCCGGCAAGCTTGAGCGGAATGACAATGTCGGAGAAGAAGATGCCCGCATCAACGTCGTGCCGGCGCACCGGCTGCAGGGTGATTTCCGAGGCCAGCTCGGGCCGCAGGCAGGACTCCAGCATGGCGACGCCCTCGCGCACCTTCAGGTATTCAGGCAGGGAACGCCCCGCCTGGCGCATGAACCACACCGGACGGCGGCTGGGCTTGCCGCCGCGGTACGCCGTGATGAGCGGAGAGTCTGCAGTGCGTCCGTCGCGAAGCGGATGGCCTGCATCGAGTCCGGTACCGGCGGGGGTTACAGCGCTAGAAGTCATGCCTTTGATTGTGCCCAAATTCGCCCCCAAAAGATAACGACAGCCTGTCATCCCGCGCGTGCCCAACCGGGCCGTGGCCGGAATCACAGCCGCGGAAGCCCCGCTTCCGGGCAGGGGGTTGTTCTACGGGGGTGCGAAAAAGCTATGATTGTCCTGCTGTGGTTCTTTTCTCATTGGTGGCTACACACGCCGACATCGACCTCGAAACCGTTGCTCAGCTGAGCAACGGTTCTTCCGGCATTGCCACGTCCGCCCTCGCCGGTTCCCCGGCGGTCAAGGGCGCGGTTGTCCTTGCCACCTGCAACCGCTACGAAATCTACGGCGAGGCGCCGCACGCCGACGACGTGGAGGCTGCACGCGCCGCCCTGGTGGGCCAGATCAGCGAATCGAGCGGACTCAGCGAGCAGCTGGTGTCCCGGTCATTCAGCACGAACACCGGCCCCGAGGTCACCAAGCACCTGTTCGCCGTGAGCTCGGGACTCGACTCCGCGGTGGTCGGCGAACGTGAAATCGCCGGGCAGGTGCGCCGGGCCCTGATCACCGCCCAGCACGAAGGCACGGCAAGCGCAGGACTGGTCCGCCTGTTCCAGGCCGCCTCCAAGACAGCCAAGGACGTCGGCGCGCAGACTGCGCTCGGCTCCCGCGGCCTGTCCATCGTCTCCGTGGCCCTGGACCTCGCCACCGACCTTTCCGAAGAGACCGACTGGTCGAGGAAAAAGGTTGTGGTGTTCGGCACCGGCGCCTACGCAGGCGCCACCATGGCCCTCCTCCGGGAACGCGGCTGCCGCGACATCTCGGTGTTCTCCTCGTCCGGACGTGCGGCCACCTTCGTGGCAACGCGCGGCGGGACCGCCCTCGACGGCGACTCCCTGCACGCCGCCGTCACCGCCGCCGACGTCATGATCGGCTGCAGCGGCTCGGACACGAGGGTGGAAGCCGACGAGCTCGCCCGGGTCCGCGCCGGGTCCGCCCAGCCGCTGATCGCCATCGACCTGGCGCTCACCCACGATTTTGATCCCGCCGTCGGAGAACTCGACGGCGTGGAGCTGCTGACGCTGGAGTCCGTGCGGCTCGCAGCGCCCCAGGAGCAGGCGGAGTCCCTCGCCCAGGCCAGCACCATGGTTTCCGGCGCCGCCCGGGCTTTTGAACAGGAACGCGAGGCTCGGTCCGTGGACTCGGCCATTGTGGCCCTCCGCCGCCACACCATGAACGTGCTCGACGCGGAAATGGAAAAGGTGCGCGCCCGCCACGGCTGCACCGCCGCTGCCGAAGAGGTGGAGTTTGCGCTGCGCCGCATGGTGAAGCAGCTGCTCCATGTCCCCACGGTGCGCGCCCGCGAGCTGGCATCCAACGGCCAGCAGGACGACTACGTCGCTGCCTTGGAAACCCTGTACGGCATCACGGTGGAGCAGCCGGCTGCCGCATCCAAGGCCGAATGCCCCGTGGACCACAGTGCCCTCGCCCCAAGCCAGCAGAGTACTGGCGCCCTGCCCGAACACGAGGCACACAGGAACTCCGCCTAACCGGCGCATGTTCTGACAAACAAGGTCCCGCAAGCTTTCCATAGGCTCCCCGCGCAGCATTGATGTTGCCCGTGAACACCATATTGGGGAGCAATCATGCATTTTTCTTCACCGGCCCCTGCCGTCCCGCCTCTGAGCCGCCGGCAATTCGGACTGATTGTGGGAGGCGGAGCGCTCCTCCTCCTAGGCGGTGGGACCTACGGCATAGTGTCCCGCAGCAGACCCGGGGGCGGAGCCGGGCTCGCCACGGCCTTCGGGACCCTGTCCCTCGTCGACGCCGGACGCCTGGCCAGGCTTGATGCGCAGGGGCGGCCTGCTGCCACGCCGCTCGCCTCGGCCATATCGCAGGTCACGGACGGAACGCGGCGGGCCGCCGCAGCCGGCCAGCCAGGGATCCAGCGCATTTCCAGCCGGCGGGGCACCGCGGTGGACGACCACCACAGCGATCCCCTCCTGGACTCCGACTGGCCGCAGCCCGGCAACTTCACTTGGGGCGACGTCGTCGTGCTCGAAGTGGCACTCACCAATGTCCGGTCCGAGCCGGTCCTGTTCAGCCCCGGACAGCTGCGGCTGAAGCTCCTGCCCTCCGGCATCACCGTTGCCCCGCAGGACGCCGACCGCGGCCCCGGCACGATTGCCGCCGGCGCCACTGAACAGGTCTGGATCAGCTACCTCGCCCCTCACGACTCCGTCGCCATGGAGATCGAATACACGGGACTGGAGGACGTCGCCGCCCAGGCTCTCGCCCTGCCGCTTCTCACCGTTGCCAAGGAGACCTCATGAGCCCCCTGGACCTTCACATCAATGACGGCTACCTTCCGATGGTGGACGGCACGCTCGTCTACCACCGCGGGTTTGGGGACCGCCGGAGCGCGGTCAAGGATCCGAAACCCAGCCTGGCCGTGAGTCCCCGGGTGTTTCTGCGCAACGGCTCCGTCGTGGCCAGCCGGACCTATCCGCTCAAGGCCGCGTTGCCTCCCCTGGGCCGGCCCGCACCGGCAGCCAAGGATCCCCTCAACCCGGGGGAGTTCCTGATCCGCCGCGCCCACTGGGCCAGCTTCTTCCCGGACCGGACGCTCATCGCGGAAACCGGCAGCACCATCAGCATCCGCGTGACCAACAACCTCACGCAGGACCACTCCCTCCAGTTCCTCAACGCCGGCCCAACGAAGGGCCACGTCGGAACCGGGGCCATCAGGCCGGGGCAAACCAAGACGCTGACCTTTAAGGCGCCGACGGAAGGCGCCTACCTGTACTGCGACCCCGGCGGCGAACCGGCAGACCCCGATGCGGATCCGGTGCAGCGGATCCTGGGCCTGTTCGGCGCCCTCCTGGTGGTGAACCCGGACTCGCCGTGGCTGGCGGGCGCGGACGGACCCGAATTCGAGCGCCAGTGGCTGTGGATACTCCACAACGTCGATCCTGTCTGGGCAGGCATCGCCTCCCGGCAGGGCACCGTTGACCCGGACAAGACGCCCGTGGTGCCCCGCTACTTCACGCTCAACGGGCGCAGCGGCTACCAGTCCCTGGCCGCCTCCACCGATGAGGCGCTGAACCGGATCCGGGAGGAGGACACCCTGATGTCCGGCTCCGCGCGCCAGATCGACGTCCGGAACTTCAGCCTCACACCCGCGGCCGGCACTGTCCGCGCCGGGCAGCTTATGCGCTTTGTCAATGCGGGCGTCGTCCACCACCAGCTCCATTTCCACGGAAACCATCTCTGGACGGTGCAGCGCAACGGTGAGCCATTTCCGCGCACCAAGGGCCGGGTGGATTCCGACGGACACGTGGTGCTCCAGCAGTGGGAAGACGTGGTGGAAATGCACCCGCTGGACCGCAAGGAGTCGATGCTGCCGATGCGGCGCCCGCCGGAGGCCATCGAGCAGGTGTGGAACGCCCGGAAGACGGATTGGAACTACCCGATGCACTGTCATGCCGAGCCGTCGCAGGTGGCGCGTGGCGGCATGTACCCCGGCGGGCTCGTGGGCCACTGGACCCTCGCCGCACCCGGACCGGTCAACGCCACCCCGCCGCACGAACTGTTCCGCAGCCAGGTGGACTTCAGCTCGAACCAGATGCACGAGGGAAGCCCTGCCACCGAGTTCCCCCTGAAGCCCGACGTCGCGCATGAATTCAAGTTCTTCAACCAGAAGATGAAGTTCGACGACGGCGGAGAGTTCGAGATGTGGACGTTCGAGACGGAGAACTCAGGCCGGATCTTCCCCGCTCCCCTGGTTCGACTCACGGAAGGACAGTTGTTCCACGGCACCATCCACCCGAGCAAGCGGGTCCACACAGTCCACTGGCACGGCATGGAGCCCGACCCCAGGAACGACGGCGTGGGCCACACATCCTTCGAGGTATCCGGTTCCTACACCTACCAGTGGCGGCCTGAGCGGGGAATCCCCGGAAACCCGAACGTCGGCGCGTCCGGAACGTACTTCTACCACTGCCACGTCAATACCACGCTGCATGTGCAGATGGGCATGTTCGGCCCGCTGATCATCGACCCGCCGGTACATAAGGACTACCCGGTGACCAAGGGAGCGCGGCGGGCATTCGTCGACGGCCCGGAGTACGACATCGACACCGAGACCATCCTGGTCCCGTATTCGGTGGACCCGCGCTGGCACGAACTCAACCACGCCGCGGGCCTCTCCGGAGATGATGCCGGCCTGGACAAGTTCCAGCCCGAGCACTTCTACCTGCTCGGCGGCGAACTTGCCCCCGCGCCCACAGCAGAGGGGCCAATCCAGCTGACCCGCATCCGTGCCCGCGTCTCCACCGGGGGCACGGTAAAACCCACGCTGCTGCGCCTGCTGAACGCCAACTATTTCCCGGTGAACGCCTATTTCACCGACTCCGCGGGAAAGCGCGTCGCCATGGCCGAGCTGATCGCCCACGACGGCCGGCCGTTCCGGGACACTTCAAACCCCAATGCGCCGGCCCTGCCCATCTCGAAAACGAGCCCCATGCGCACCAGCATCATCAACTTCGGTGCCGCCGAGCGCTACGACATGCTCCTGCGCCCGCCGGCGGCTGGTGACTACACGCTCACTGTGGACCTGCTGGACTGGATCACCCGAAAGGTGGTCAAGTCACGGCAAATCCCGGTCATCGCGCGGTGAGCCCGGGGTCAGTAGACGGGCTTTTGGGGCTCCACGTCCCGAACCCAGGCGAGGATGCCGCCGTCGAGGTGGCTGACGCGCTGGTAGCCGGCCTTCCGGGCGGCTGCCAGCACGGCGGCGGACCTCGTCCCGGCCTTGCAGTGGAACACGATGTCCTTGTCCTGGGGCAGCTCGCCCCATGCCTCGCCGGAGAGGATGCGTCCCTGCGGGATCAGCACGGAACCGTCGATCCGGACGATGTCGTACTCCCCCGATTCACGCACGTCCACAAGGTCGAAGTCCTTCAGCCCCGCTTCCCGCGACGCCAGCATGGTTGCCAGCTGCGCTGCCGTGACGGTGTGGTCCGTGTCGGTTGTCTCCGCCGGCGCGATGCCGCAGAAGGCCTCGTAGTCGGTGAGCTCCGTGATCCGCGGGGCGTCGGGGTCCTTGGACACCCTGATCTCGCGCCAGCTGCCGCCCAGGGCGTCGTACAGGGCCACCCGGCCCAGCAGGGAACGCCCGACGCCGGTAATCAGCTTGACTGCCTCCGTCACCATGAGCGATCCGACCGCCGCGCACAGCATGCCGAACACACCGCCCTCCCCGCACGACGGCACGGAACCCGCCGGCGGCGCCTCCGGATAGAGATCGCGGTAGGTGGGTCCGTGCTGCTCCCAGAAGACGCTGACCTGCCCGTCGAAACGGAAGATCGATCCCCACACGTACGGCTTGCCGAGGATGGCGGCGGCGTCGTTGACCAGGTAGCGGGTGGCGAAGTTGTCCGCGCCGTCCAGGATGAGGTCGTAGCCGGCGAAGAGCTCCAGGGCGTTGGAGGCATCGAGCCTGACGTTGTGCAGCCGGACGTCCACCAGCGGGTTCAGCTCAGCGATGGCATCCCGTGCGGACTCGATCTTGGGACGGCCGACGTCGTGAACTCCGTGGATGACCTGCCGCTGCAGGTTGCTCAGGTCCACGGCGTCGTCGTCGACGATCCCGATGGTTCCCACGCCGGCAGCGGCGAGGTAGAGCAGCGCCGGCGCGCCCAGGCCACCCGCACCGATGACCAGCACACGCGCGTTCTTCAGCCGCCTTTGGCCGAGGGCTCCGATTTCGGGAATGATGAGATGCCGGGAATACCGCTCCACCTCTTCGGTGGACAGCCCGGGCGCGGGATCGACGAGGGGGCCCGGCTGCGTGCGGACAGTATTTGCGGTGGACGGAGAAGCCATACTTCAATGTATGCCTGAAGATACCGCGCGGTCATATTACCCCCGGGTAAAGTGAAGTTAACAGCAAAGGAAAGAAGGCCAACAGTGGTTCATCATGCACCGGTTGATCGAACTCAGGCCGCGCAATCCAATGCCGGCCCGGCCCGCCCCGCCGGCCAGCGCTCCGCCAGGTTGCCGCGCGACGAGCGCCGGGCCCAACTGCTGGCAGCTGCCCAGGAGGTTTTTGTTGCCAACGGCTACCACGGCGCAGCCATGGACGAGATCGCGGAAACGGCCCACGTCAGCAAGCCCGTGCTCTACCAGCACTTCCCGTCGAAGCGTGAGCTGTACCTTGCCCTGCTGGACAGCCATCTCGAGGCACTGACCGAGCTCATGCTCGGGGCCATGAACTCCACCACGGACAACAAGGAGCGTGTGCAGGCCGTCATGCGCGCCTATTTCCGCTTCATTGACAGCGACGACCAGGCCCACCGGCTGGTGTTCGAGTCCGACCTCATCAACGACGCCGATGTCAGCTCGCGCCTGGAGACGTTCAACAAGACGTTCGCCGAGGCCATTGCAAGGATCATCGCCGAGGACACCAAACTGCCGCTGCTGGAAGCCCAGCTGCTGGGACGCGGGCTGGCCGGCATGGCCCAGGTCAGCGCCCGCTACTGGCTCGAGACGGACGGGAACCTCGACCTCGATGTGGCCAGCGACCTGATTTACCGTTTAGCTTGGCGCGGAATCTCTCGCTTCCCCAAAGAGACCTAGACTACAACTGAAACTACCTTTGTAATTTCAACCTTGATTGGCTGGGAGGCCTCGCTGTGGAAGTAAAGATCGGCATTCAGAACGTCGGCCGTGAAATTGTGCTGGAATCGGCTCAGGATGCTGACGCTGTGGCTAAAGTAGTGGCCGAGGCCATCGCCAAGGGCAGTGAGCTCCGCCTGAACGACGAGAAGGGCCGCCAGATCATCGTCCCGGCCAACGTGCTGGGCTACGTCGAAATCGGCGCTGAGGAAGTGCGCCGGGTCGGCTTCGGCGCCCTGTAGGCCGAGCCGTGCTGTCCCTCGTGATCGTGCTCCTGGTGACTGCCGCTGCCGGCTTCATCGTCTGGGCCAACGACCGGCGCCACACCAAGTACGGCATCCTCCTGCCGGCCGGTACCGCTGCGGCGGTAGGCATGCTGGCGTGGATCATCTGCATCTGGGCGGGGCTGGGCTACCAGCCGGGCCTGACCTGGATACCGTGGGTCCTTCCCATGGCGGCCGGGACGGCTGCTGCCCTGGCAGTGGCTGTCTACCTGGGCCGCACGCGGGCCAAACAGGACACCCACCGGCTGACGGCAGCGCTGAAGATCTGACCGCCCGGGATTCGGCAGCGTCAGTATTCGCGAACGTCCGGCCCGTGGCCTTCCTCTGTGCACAGGCAGAGCCGGTTTCCCTGGGCATCAGTGACCACCACCCAACTGGGTGCGTGGTCACTGTTCATTAAGGCCCCGGTGGCCGCGGTCTTCTCCAGGGCGGGTGCCGACTCCGCCTTCGAGCGGTGGACGTCCAGGTGCAGGCGGTTGTCGTTGGGGGTCGCGGTCTCCTGGAACCACACACCGGGACCGCGGCCGAAAGGATCCGTGAGGTCCCCGAACCGGCCCTTCCGGTAACCGAGCGCGACGCGCCAGACCTCGGAAATCTCCGCCGCGTCGGCCGTGTCGATGCCGATGTCCACCGACCGGTACAGGCCGGGCTGGGCCTCGGCGCCCGCCGCCGACGCGGCCGCGCTGACCGAGGCCGCGGCTCCGGTGTCCCGCGTGGTCACCTCGCCCCCGACGTCGTGCGAACTGAACCGGATGAACACCCGGTTGTAGCGCCAGTCCAGGTCCGGATGGTGGTCCATGTCCTCTGCCACACGCCCGACGGCGGCGATCAGTTCCAGCGCGGCAGCCGCCGTCGGCGTCTTATAGACGGTGACCAGGCCGCCCAGCCGGTAACGCCAGTCGCTAAGGCCTGCGAGCGCCTCGTCGATCTGGGGTCGGGTGAGGATGTCGTCCTTGGCGGCCACAACTGACTCCTTGGCAGTACCTGCTGAGCCTGCCCCGCCGGGCCGCCAAGGAGATTGGCCGGGGTTTAGAGGAACTCCGCCCGGCCCTCCATGGCCGACGAGGCCAGGGCATGCTCACGGCGCGGGATACGCCCGGCCGCACGCGCCAGCCTACCCGCGACGACTGCGTGTTTGAAGGCCCCGGCCATGAGTGCCGGGTTCTGCGCCCGGGTGACGGCGGTGGCCAGCAGTACGGCGTCGCAGCCCAGTTCCATGGCCAGTGCCGCGTCCGAGGCCGTACCGATTCCTGCATCCAGGACCACGGGGACAGACGCCCGCGACACGATCAGCTCGATGTTGTGCGGATTGAGGATGCCCAGGCCTGTGCCGATCGGTGCTCCCAGCGGCATGACGGCGGAGGCCCCCAGGTTCTCGAGCCGGAGTGCCAGGACGGGGTCGTCGTTGGTGTAGGCGAAGACTTTGAAGCCCCGGTTGACCAGCTGCTCTGTGGCGTCCACGAGCTCCACGGCGTCCGGCAGCAGCGTGTGCTCGTCCGCGATGACCTCGAGCTTGACCCAGTCGGTCTCCAGGGCTTCACGGGCCAGCTCGGCCGTCATGACGGCATCCCGGGCCGTGAAGCAGCCGGCGGTGTTGGGGAGCACGCGGATGTTGTGGTCCACCAGCAGCTGGAAGAGCGAGCCCGTTTCCGCAGGCGAATAGCGCCGCATTGCAACTGTGGTCAGCTGGGTGCCGGACGCGACCAGCGCTGAGCCGAGACCGTCCAGGCTCGGAGCCCCTCCGGTGCCCATGATGAGCCGCGATGTCAGTTCCACCCCGTCAATGACCAGGCTGTCTGCTGTTTCAATCAATGTTTCTGCCATCGTGCTCACCCTCCTTGGACTGCCGTGACTAGTTCGATCTCGTCGCCCTCGGCGAGGGCGGTGCTGTACCACTGGCTGCGGGGCACGACGGCTGCATTGCGCGCCACCGCCACACCGAGTCGCTGGCCGTCGGCGGCCTGCCCGTTGGCGGACAGGCGCCGCCCCGTGATCTGGCTGACGAGCGAGGTGACCGAGGCGCCCTCGCCCACAACCTGATCTATGCCGTTCAGAGTGATGTTCATGCTGGTTCCTTGTTTGGGTCAAATGTGACGTGGATCAAATCAGGCGGGGCTCAAATGTGACAGTGCTGCCACCGGGTCCGGGAGCCCGGGGGAAAACCGGCCCGGCAGGAAGTGGGCCCAGCGCGGGTCCGGAATGCCGTCCATGAGCTGGCGGCAGATCGCTGCCGCCGCCGGGGTCAGCAGGACGCCGTGGCGGAAAAACCCGGTGGCAATGATGAGGCCGGCCACGTCCGTCCCGGGCCCCTGCCCGCGGGCCGGCACCCGGCCGAGCAGCGGCGCGTTGTCGGGTGTGCCCGGCCGCGCCCGCGCGGTGGCTTCGAGGAGCTCGAGCTCGGCGACTGCCGGCAGCAGGACCTGTGCGTCGCGCAGCAACTGGTAGACACCGCCGGCGCTGGTGCCCGGCACGCCGTCCTCGCGCTGCGTGGCGCCGACCACCACCGTGCCGTCCTGGCGCGGCACGATGTAGACCGGAACGCCCCGCACCATACCGCGGACTGTTGCGGTGAGCAGGGGCTGCAGGTGTCCGGGGACCCTGAGCCTGAGGATGTCCCCGTAGACCGGGCGCAGCGGCAGCTGCAGTCCCTCCGGCAGGTTCTGCAGCTGCGCCGCGGCCAGGCCGTTGGCCACCACCGTCTCAGTGGCCCTGACGGTGCCGCCGCCGGCCAGCCGGACCCCGCAG
This sequence comes from Arthrobacter sp. NPDC056493, assembly GCF_042795115.1. Taxonomy (NCBI): domain Bacteria; kingdom Bacillati; phylum Actinomycetota; class Actinomycetes; order Micrococcales; family Micrococcaceae; genus Arthrobacter; species Arthrobacter sp. NPDC056493. Next base: position 20,877 of record NZ_JBHTSL010000070.1, read on the forward strand.
ACCCTCCCGCCGTCCCAGAGCAGGCCGGCGGCGTGCTCGCGCACGGCGTAGCCGTCCGCTGCCGCGATCTCCTGGCCATGGCCGGCCAGCTCCGCAGCAACCGCGCGGACCAGCCTGCGGGGATCCACCTGATGGTCTGCCGGGATGTCCAGGGCACAGGAGATCCCGGGGCTGAGCAGCGGCTCCCGTGACCGTGCCTCACGGATGGTCAGCGGTTCAACCTCCAGGCCGTGGGTCCGCTGCACGTCCCGCAGGTCCATCAGGGCGCGCCGGTCGGCGGGACCGGCACCCACCGCAAGGGTCGGCGTCGTCAGGTATCCCGCGTCTTCGCCGGCGCTGAGCGTGGCGGCAAACTCCGGCCACCTGGCGGAGGACTCCAGCATCAGCTCCAGGAGCCCTTCCTCCTGGTAATGCAGTTCGCTGACCGGAGCGAGCATGCCGGCCGCGGCCCAGCTTGCACCGCTGCCGGGCGCTTCATCGATGAGTACCACCGACCGGCCCGAGCGCCGTGCCTCCCAGGCGATGCCGTGGCCCACCACGCCGCCGCCGACGACGGCGACATCTGCCTCAAGACTGGTGGCGGCACATTCCGCGCCACTGATGTCAGGGTTCATGAAAATCCTTCCCTACGCCGGTACTAACCGGATCAGGTCAAGCGGTCGGCTCTGACGCCCTCTCAGCCCTGCGCCTTTTATGACAGCAGTAACGGCTCCCGCGGTACCTGCCCAGTTTAGAGGAACTAAGGTGGTTGCCATGACCCAGCACTCTGCCCACACCGCCGCCCGCCTGTACCTCTGCACCGACGCCCGCAAGGACCGCGGCGACTTTGCGGACTTCGTGGACGCGGCGTTTGCCGGCGGCGTGGACATCATCCAGTTGCGGGACAAGAGCATCGAAGCGGCCGAGGAACTTGAGCTGCTGGAAATCGTCCATGCCGCCGCCCGCAAACACGGACGGCTCTGGGCCGTGAACGACCGTGCCGATATCGCGTCCATCGCCGGCGCTCCGGTGTTCCACATCGGCCAGAAGGACCTGCCGTTGCGCGCCGCCCGGAAGCTGCTGCACGACGCCACCGTGATCGGGCTGTCCACGCACAGCACGGATCAGGTGGACGCCGCCGTCGCCGCCGCCCACGGGCGCAGCGGCCTGGACTATTTCTGCGTGGGTCCGGTGTGGGCCACGCCCACCAAGCCCGGGCGCGCCGCCGTCGGGCTCGATCTGCTGCGCTACGCAGCGGAGGCTGTCCGCACCGCGAACGAGGAACGGGTCGGCGGCCTGCTGCTGCCCTGGTTCGCGATCGGCGGGATCGACCGCACGAATGTGGAGCAGGTCCTGGCGGCCGGAGCCAGCCGGATCGTCGTCGTGCGCGCCATCACCGAGGCGGCAGACCCCACGGCCGCTGCGGAAGAACTGCTCGACGCCCTGGACGCAACGGCGCCGGCAGCCGTTTCCTAGGCGGAGAAACCGCTTAGCCGCTCAGTCCCAGCTGGACCATCCGCCGGGAATGGTGTTCCGCGACGTCGGCAGTGATGCCCCGCACCAGCTCCCGTGCGGTGGCGTCCGTGGCACCGGGTTCCGCCTCGACAAACAGCGCGCTCAGAAAGGCGTTTTCGTGGCCCACACGCTGGGCCTGCGTGATCGCTTCGCCCAGGAGCCGGCGGCCCCACAGCGCAAGCCTGGACGCGAGGCGGGGGTCGTCCGCCAGCGCTCCCCTGAGCCGCTCCCGGAGCACGGCCGTGGCCTCTTCCGACGACTGGATCTGCTGGATGACATCCCGCGTTCCGGCATCCACGAACCGGGCCACCGCCCGGTAGAAATCGGCGGACACGGTGTCCACCACGTACGCCTTCATGAGGGACTCGTACCAGTCCGCCGGGCGGGTCCGTTCGTGGAAATGGTCCACGGCCAACTGGAACGGCAACATCGCATCTTCGACGTCGACGCCCATCTCCGCCAGCTTGGCGCTCACCAGCTCGTAGTGCTGGAATTCGATGACGGCGATCCTGCCGAGCACGGCCCGGTCGTGCAGCGTGGGCGAGTAACGGGCGTCGGAGGACAGCCGTTCGAACGCGGACAGTTCGCCGTACGCCATCACGCCGAACAGGTCTGCGACAAAACGGTCGTAGCGAGCGGTGCCAGCCGAGGATGTGCCCATAATCCAAGACTAACGGCGCAATTCGGGCTAACCTGATTTTCGTGTCACATCATCGGCTCTCGCCCAGCGTCCACGAGCAGACCAACGCGCTCGCGGATGCCCTGAGCGCGCTGCGGACGGAACTGGAGCTTCCGGGGGAATTCCCCGAGAACGTGCTCAAGGAAGCCGAAGCCGCCGTGGCCAGCCGGGACTTCCCGGCCCTGGACCTGACCGGTGTGGAGTTCCTGACCATCGATCCGCCGTCGTCCACCGACCTTGACCAGGCGCTGTTCATCGAGCGCCGCGGCGAGGGCTACCGGATCCTTTATGCCATCGCCGACGTTCCGTCCTTCGTGCATCCGGGCGGCGCCCTCGATGCCGAGACCCGCCGCCGCGGGCAGACCTTCTACGCCCCCGACGGCCGGATTCCGCTGCATCCGGAGGTCATCAGCGAAAACGCCGGCAGCCTGCTGGCGGGGCAGCTGTGCTCCGCCTTCGTCTGGGAATTTGAACTCGACGCCGCCGCCGAAGTGGTGTCCGTCGTGGTGCGCCGGGCCTCCGTGCGCAGCCGGGCCAAGCTCAACTACAAGGGCGTCCAGGCGGACCTGGATGCCGGCACGGCCCCTCCCATGCTGCAGCTGCTGCGCGAGGTGGGGCGCAAGCGCGTGGACCTGGAGCGGGCCCGCGGCGGGGCCAGCCTGAACATGCCGGAGCAGGAGATCGTCCAGCTTCCCGACGGCGGCTACCGGATCGTGGCGGTCCCCCAGCTTCCGGTGGAGGACTGGAACGCCCAGATTTCGCTGATGACCGGGATGGCCGCCGCCTCGCTGATGCTCAACGGCAAGGTGGGCATCCTGCGCACCATGCCGGCCCCGGATGAACGCTCGCTCAGCCATTTCAAGCGCCAGACCGCCGCGCTGGGCAAACCGTGGGACGGGGAGGAAACCTACGGCGAGTACCTGCGCACCCTCGACCCCACCGACCACCGGCAACTGGCCATCCTCCATTCGGCCGGCATGCTCTTCCGCGGAGCCGCGTACACGCATTTCGACGGAACCGTTCCGGAGGACGCCGTCCAGTCAGCCATCGGCACGGCGTATGCGCACACCACCGCGCCGCTGCGCCGCCTCGTTGACCGTTTCGTTTTGGTCATCTGCGAGGCGCTGAGCAACAACCGGCCGGTGCCGGCCTGGGCCCGCCAGGCGCTTCCCTCGCTGCCGGAAATCATGGCGTACTCGGACCAGCTGGCAGCGCGGATGGAACGCCTTGCCCTGGACACAGTGGAAGCCGCGCTGCTGATCAACCACATCGGACAGGAATTCGATGCCGTGGTGATCTCCGGGTCAAAGCCGGCCAAAAACGGGAACGGCAACGGGAACGGCACAGGAAACGGCCACGGGAACGGCAACAACGGCAAGGGGCTGAACGGCAAGGGGACCAACGGATCAGGCCCGTCCGGGGTGGTCCAGATCGCCGAACCGGCCGTGACAGCCAGGTGCGAGGGAGAAATGGAGCCCGGCACCAGGGTCCGGGTCCGGCTCATCTCCTCGGACATCATCACCCGGGAAATCCACCTCGAGCTCGTCGACTGATCCGCGCAGGGCCCCCGCCACGGCCCCTGCGGCGGCCTGAGTCAAGGAAAACACGGGTTTGCCAGTAGACTGGGTGGGTAGTAATGGATGCCCGGTCGTTGATTTCCTTGATTTGAATTCAACAAGCCCGCCCCTACGCGATCTTGAGTCACACCCGCCGGTCCCCAGTGCCGGCAATTAGATAGCCCGCGATCGGCTTCCACTGGAATTGCTTGCGCGCCTGAGCGTGCTCCGGAACGGCCCCGCGCCCGCCCCGTTGAGCAGGCGGCGCCAATGCCTAAATGAATAAGGAAACTCCCCTGTGAGTGAATTGCATACCCACCAGCTACTCTCCGACGACACCGGCACCGAGACCATCGAGCCGGAAGAGACCATCATCTCGGACGAGAAGCCGCACGAAATAGCCGAAAAGTCGTTCGCCGACTTCGACGTCCGCGCCGACATCGTCGAGTCTCTGGCGGACGCCGGCATCACACACCCCTTCCCCATCCAGGCCATGACGCTCCCTGTCGCATTGTCCGGCCACGACATCATCGGCCAGGCGAAGACCGGCACGGGCAAGACCCTCGGCTTCGGCATCCCGGCCCTGCAGCGCGTGGTTGGCCGGGATGACGCCGGCTTCGACAAGCTGCCAGCGCCCGGCGCCCCGCAGGCCATGGTGATCGTTCCCACCCGCGAACTTGCCGTCCAGGTGGCCAACGACCTGCAGGCCGCTTCCCGCAAGCGCAACGCCCGGATCGCCACCATCTACGGCGGCCGTGCCTACGAGCCGCAGATTGATGCTTTGCAAAAGGGTGTGGAGGTCGTCGTCGGCACACCCGGCCGCCTGATCGACCTCTACAAGCAGCGGCACCTGGTGCTGAAGAACGTCAAGATAGTGGTCCTCGATGAGGCCGACGAAATGCTGGACCTCGGCTTCCTGCCCGACGTCGAGACCCTGATTGCCGGTACTCCCCCGGTCCGCCAGACCCTGCTGTTCTCCGCCACCATGCCCGGCCCGGTCATCGCGATGGCCCGCCGGTACATGACGCAGCCCACCCACATCCGCGCCGCCGATCCGGACGACGAAGGCCTGACCAAGCGCGACATCCGGCAGCTCATCTACCGCGCCCACAGCATGGACAAGACCGAAGTGGTCGCCAGGATTCTGCAGGCGCGCGGACGCGGCCGCACCATCATCTTCACCAAGACGAAGCGGACCGCCGCGAAGGTGGCCGAGGAACTGGTGGACCGCGGCTTTGCCGCCGCAGCCATCCACGGTGACCTCGGACAGGGCGCCCGCGAGCAGGCGCTGCGGGCCTTCCGCAACAACAAGGTCGATGTCCTGGTGGCCACCGACGTCGCTGCCCGCGGCATCGACGTTGATGACGTTACGCACGTCATCAACTACCAGTGCGTCGAGGACGAGAAGATCTACCTGCACCGCGTTGGCCGCACCGGCCGCGCCGGCAACAAGGGCACGGCCGTGACGTTCGTGGACTGGGACGACATGCCGCGCTGGGGCCTCATCAACAAGGCGCTCGGCCTGAGCGTTCCCGAGCCCGTCGAAACATACTCCTCCTCGCCGCACCTTTATGAGGAACTGGACATCCCGGAAGGCACCAAGGGCCGGCTGCCGCGCAGCAAGCGCACCCTCGCCGGCGTCGACGCCGAGGTCCTGGAGGACCTGGGCGAGACCGGCAAGAAGAACACCCGCTCCGGTGGCCGCGATTCCGGCCGCTCCGGCAGCAGGGAAGGCAGCCGCCGCGCCGGTGACGCGGGCAAGCGTTCAGGCGAGCGCCGCCGTCGTTCTTCAGACAGCCGCGCTTCAGAGTCCGGTGCGGAGACCGGAACAGCTGCCGCCGCCACCGCGACCGTTGAGGGTGAGCAGCCGGCACGCCCGCGCCGCAACCGCACCCGCACGCGGCGCCGCAACGGTGAAGTGGTCTCCGGCAGCGAATCTGCCGCAACCGGCTCACAGCCCGGCACCGAGGCCCCATAACCTCAATGACTGAAACTGTCTGGGCGCCGGACGGCAGCAACCTGGTGGTGCACGCGGATAACGCGGACTTCCTCCCCACGCTGCCGGACGGCGCCTTCACACTGATCTATGTGGACCCGCCCTTCAACACCGGCCGGGCCCAGCAGCGCCAGGAAACAAAGATGGTGCTGAACACCGACGGCGACGGCGACCGGGTGGGCTTCAAGGGCCGTTCCTACGACACGATCAAGGGCGCCCTGCACCGGTACGACGACGCCTTCAGCGACTACTGGTCCTTCCTCGAGCCGCGCCTGGTGGAAGCGTGGCGGCTTCTCGCCGACGACGGCACCCTGTACCTGCACCTGGACTACCGCGAGGTGCACTACGCCAAGGTCATGCTGGACGCCATCTTTGGCCGGGAATGCTTCCTCAACGAGATCATCTGGGCCTACGACTACGGTGCGCGGGCCAAAAACCGCTGGCCCACCAAACACGACAACATCCTCGTCTACGTCAAAAACCCGGCGAAATACCACTTCAACAGCGCCGAGGTGGACCGGGAGCCCTACATGGCGCCGGGGCTCGTGACTCCGGCCAAGCGTGAGTTGGGCAAGCTGCCCACGGACGTTTGGTGGCACACCATCGTCTCTCCCACGGGCAAGGAAAAGACCGGCTACCCCACGCAGAAACCCGAGGGCCTGGTGCGCCGCGTGGTGGCCGCGTCCAGCCGCCCGGGTGACTGGTGCCTCGATTTCTTCGCCGGGTCCGGCACGCTCGGCGCTGTTGCGGCCAAGCTGGGGCGCAGGTTCGTCTGCGTGGACCAGAACCAGCCTGCCATCGACGTCATGGCCAAGCGCCTCGGGGCGCACGCCGAGATCGCGTCCTACCCGCCCAACTAGGTAGCACGTCAGGGCGGTGACAGCGGTGGGTACGACGTACACTTATGAACAAATACAAGCCCCACCAAAAACAA
>NZ_JBHTSL010000071.1:0-26941 GCF_042795115.1 Arthrobacter sp. NPDC056493
CACCTGAGGTGACCGGCCGGCGTCGTCCGTTTCTGCTTGGGTAGGAGCCTGGTTTTCGGCAGGTTCAACCAGAGGCGGCAGGTTCAACCAGAGGCGAGCAGCGCGCTACTTCTTGCCCTGGTTGGCCACGGCCAGGATGGCCTGCTCGGCTGCCTCAGGATCGAGGTAGGTGCCCCCGGGGGTGATCGGCTGGAAGTTCTCGTCCAGGTCGTAGACCAGCGGGATGCCGGTGGGGATGTTCAGGCTGGCGATGGCGTCGTCGCTGATGCCGTCCAGGTGCTTGACCAGCGCGCGCAGGGAGTTGCCGTGGGCGGTGACCAGGACGGTCTTGCCGGCCTTCAGGTCTTCCTTGATGTCCGATTCCCAGTACGGGAGCAGGCGGATGAGGACATCCTTGAGGCACTCGGTGCGGGGCAGGTCGTCGCCGAGGTCCGCGTAGCGCGGGTCGCGGGACTGGGAGAACTCGCTGCTGTCGTCCAGGGGCGGCGGCGGGGTGTCGTAGGACCGGCGCCACAGCATGAACTGGTCCTCGCCGAATTCGGCCAGGGTCTGGGCCTTGTCCTTGCCCTGCAGTGCACCGTAGTGGCGCTCGTTCAGGCGCCAGTCGCGCTTGACGGGGATCCAGCCGCGGTCAGCCTTGTCCAGGGAGATGTTGGCCGTGTTGACGGCCCGCTTCAGGAGCGACGTGTAGAGGATGTCCGGGAGAATGTTGTTCTCAACCAGAAGTTCCCCACCGCGTGCTGCTTCCTCGCGGCCCTGATCGTTCAGGTCAACGTCCACCCAGCCGGTGAACAGGTTCTTGGCGTTCCAATCGCTGTGGCCGTGGCGCAGCAGAATCAACTTGTAAGTCATGATTTTCATCCTAGCCGAGCGCGGCCCACGGGTGCCGAGAGTTACATCACGCGGCAGCGCCGCCGAAAGGGGCTCCCCGATAGGCTGGGACGGTGGTGCAGAAAGCAGAGCGGGTGGTGACCAACCGGAGCAGCCGGGGCAAGCCGGTGGGCAACGTGACCCGCGGCACCACCAACCCGAACCGCATGCGCCGGCTGGACCGGTGGCTGGCGGGGCCGCAGGCCTGGCGGCTCCGGAGGGCCGCTGACCCGCTCGTGGTGGACCTGGGCTACGGCGCCTCGCCTGCCACCGCCGTCGAACTCTTTGAACGGCTCCGGGCGGTACGGCCGGATGTGCGCGTCTGCGGGATCGAAATCGAACCGGAGCGGGTGCGCGCGGCGAAGTCCCTGGAGCGCCCCGGCCTGAGTTTCCACAACGGAGGATTCGAACTTCCGGTGCCCGGGAATCCGGTGTTTGTGCGAGCGTTCAACGTGCTGCGGCAGTACGAGGAAGCGGATGTCCGCGGCATCTGGGAACTGGTGCATGGCCGGCTCGCCCCGGATGGCCTGTTCATCGACGGAACGTGCGACGAGATTGGCCGCCGCTCCGCGTGGATTGCCCTCGGTCCCGAGCGCCCGCTCAGCCTCACCATGTCGGTGCGGTTCGGGAGCTTCGGGCTGCCGTCCGGGATCGCCGAACGCCTGCCCAAAGCGCTCATCCACCGCAACGTTCCCGGCGAACGCATTTACACGCTGCTGCAGGCGATGGACCGGGCCTGGCTGGAGTCGGCCCCGCTGGCGCCGTTCGGCAACCGGCAACGGTGGATGGCCATGTGCCGTGCGCTGCTCGACGGCGGGTGGCCGGTGCAGGACGGGCCCTCGCGTTGGCGGTTGGGGGAACTTACCGTCGGCTGGGAAGCTGTGGCACCCGGCTAGCGCGGGTCACCAGGCCAACCGACCGTGGCCCACGCTCAGGCGGGCGTCACCAGGGGCCGTAGGGACCCATGTTCCGGCTGCCGCCGCGGCCGGCGTCCTTCACGGCCGGCCGGACATCGGCCAGGTATACAGAGGCCGCCACCACGGCTGCGAGGCCAAACAGGCCAAGCGGGCCGAGGAGGCCGCCCGACCCGCCGCCCAGCACGGACAGCGCTCCCACAGCCAGGCTGCCGCCGGTCAATGCCAGCCAGAACGTCTTGGTGCGCTTGCCAACAGCTTCGAAGGCGTTGGGCCGGTGGCGGACGCAGTCAAAGAAGGCCCACACCTCAAGGGCCAGTGCAATCAGCCCCAGAATGTAGTAGACCGTGTTCTCAACGTAGAAAATCAGTAGTCGTCCGTCCACCAGCCCAGCCTATCGGTCCAGCGCGTCCAGCGCCTGCTTCAAATCGGCCCAGAGGTCCTCGACGTTTTCGATGCCGACGCTCAGCCGCACCAGGTTCTCGGGGACGCTGGCGGGTTCCGCGGCGTGCCGGCGCCGCCGCTCAATGAGCGATTCAACCCCGCCAAGGGACGTGGCCGGCAGCCACAGGTTAAGTGCACGGACCAGCTTGTCCGCGGTTTCGGCGGCACCGAGCCCACCCGCAGCCGCGACCTGGACGCACAGAATGGAACCGAAACCCGTCATCTGCGACTTGGCGAGATCGTGGCCAGGGTCCGACACGAGGCCAGGGTAACGCACACTCTCCAGGGCCGGGTGCGCACTCAGACGCTCGGCGAGCACCGCCGCCGACGCCTGCGAACGCTCGATCCGCAGGGCCAGGGTCCGCAGCCCGCGCAGCGCCAGCCACGCTTCGAAAGGTCCGGCGATTCCGCCGTGGATGATGCGGTGGTGAAGCAAGGTTTCGCGCAGTTCCACGTTCGAGGTGACCAGGGCGCCCAGCACCACGTCGGAGTGGCCGGCCAGGTACTTGGTCACCGAGTGAAGAACGACGTCGGATCCCAGGCTGAGCGGCTGCTGCACCAAAGGGGTGGAGAAGGTGTTGTCAGTGACGACCACAGCGCCGGCGTCGTGCGCGGCCTGGGTCAGGGCACGGATGTCCGCGATGCCGAGCATCGGGTTGGTGGGGCTTTCCAGCCAGAGCATGTCCGCCGCTTTGCCGCCCTGCGGCGCAATCTGGGCCCTGACCGCGTCAGTGTCCGCGATGTCCACGGTGCGGAGTTCGAGGAAGCCCTTTTCTGCCAGCTCGGCTGCCATGACCAGCGATCCCGAATAGCTGTGGGATGGCATCACCAGGACACCCCCCTTGGGGATGAGGGAGAGTGCGGAGCTGACGGCGGCCAGGCCGGAGGAGTAAAGGAGCCCCGGCAGCGAGGCGCCCTCCAGCTGGCCCAGGGCCTCTTCGAACGGGTCCCACGTGGGATTGGAGTAGCGGCCGTAGCCCCTGTCGCCGTCGTCCAGCGCGCCAGTGCCGAAGTACGTGGAGGAGAGCACGATGGGCGGGTTGACCGGCGCATCGTGCTCGCGGGGCGGACGGCCGGCGGCCACGACCACCGTTTCGGCAGACAGGGAGGCGGCATGCTGATCGGAAAGACTCATGGTCACAGGGTACGTTGGCTGCCTGCCTGCGGGGAAAGCGGCTGCTTCCGGCGAGGCATCGAACCGGGTACCGGGCATTTTCGTCGGTGGAAATCGGTAGGCTGGATAGGTGAATATGCAGAGTTCCGGACTTTTCATCGCCTTCGAGGGCGGTGACGGTGCCGGCAAGTCGACGCAGGCGGCCCGGCTGGCCGGCGCGCTGGAATCGCGCGGCCTCACCGTGCTGCGCACCCGGGAACCCGGCGGGACACCCATCGGCGAGAAACTCCGGTCCCTGGTGCTGGACCACGGCCACGGCCACATTGACGCCCACACCGAGGCCCTGATCTTCGCCGCCTCGCGGGCCGCGCACGCCAGCCAGGTCATCAGGCCGGCCCTGGCCCGCGGTGAGGTGGTACTGACGGACCGCTACATCGATTCCTCGGTGGCTTACCAGGGCGCCGGCCGCGGCCTCGGCACCCACGCCGTGCGTAACGTCAACGAGTGGGCCACCTCCGGGTTGCAGCCGGACCTGACGGTGCTCCTGGATGTCCACCCGGCCGAGGGACGGAGCCGGCGCACCGCCGGAGATGCTGCCGAGGACCGGCTGGAATCAGAAGCCGACGAGTTTCACGCCCGGATCCGCCAGGCTTTCCTGGACCTCGCCGCGGCCAGGCCGGAGAGCTACCTGGTACTTGAAGCGGGGCTCCCCGTCGAGGAGATCGCGGGACTGATCCTGGAGCGCGTCGAAACACTCCTGGCATCAACGGACACGCAGCCATGACCGTCTGGGATGACCTGCAAGGGCAGCCAGCCGTCGTCGCCCAGCTGCGGCAGGCATCCATGGGTGAGGGGCTCACGCACGCCTGGCTGTTCACCGGCCCCCCGGGTTCCGGCCGCTCCAACGCCGCCAAGGCCTTTGCCGCTGCACTGAACTGCGACCAGGACGACGTCACCTTGCGCGGGTGCGGCACCTGCCCGGCATGCCTGACCATCCTGGGTGAAACCCACGCCGACGTTTCCTTTGTCCGTACCGAAAAAGTGACTATCACCATTGACGAGGCCCGCGATCTCGTGGCCAAAGCCGGCAACCGGCCGTCTTCGGCGCGCTGGCGGATCATCGTGGTGGAGGACGCCGACCGCATGGCCGAGCGCACCACCAACGTGCTGCTCAAGGCCATCGAGGAGCCCACGCCACGCACCATCTGGATGCTGTGCGCCCCCTCCCCCGCGGACGTCCTGGTGACCATCCGGTCGCGGTGCCGCGCGGTGGCGCTGAGGCTGCCGCCTGCCGCCGACGTCGCTGCCCTCCTGGTGAAGCGCGACGGCGTGGATCCTGCCCTTGCCGAGCGTGCTGCCCGGGCGGCCCAGAGCCACGTTGGCATTGCCCGGCGCCTGGCCCGCGACGCCGAGGCCCGGGAACGGCGCCTGGAGACCGTCCGGTTCCCCCTGGGGCTGCGGGGCATCACGGCCGCCGTGATGATGGCTGACAAGCTCGTGAAGATCGCCACCGAAGAGGCCACGAGCTCCAACGAAGAGCGTGACGCCGCCGAAAGGGCCTCCCTGTTGGCCACCCTCGGCGCCCCCGAGACCGGAACCCTGCCGCCCGCCATGCGCAGCCAGGTGAAGCAGCTGGAGGACGATCAGAAGCGGCGCGCCAAGCGTTCCGTCACCGATTCCCTGGACCGGACGCTGACCGACCTCCTCTCGTTCTACCGGGATGTCCTGATCATCCAGCTGGGGAACGCGGTGGAGCTGGTGAACGTTGAGCTGAGGAGCGAACTGGAAGAGTTTGCCCAAAAGTCCGGGCCGGAAGTGACCCTCGCCCGGATGGACGCCATCAACAACGCCCGCAAGCGGATCACCACCACCAACGTCGCTCCGCTGTTGGCCGTAGAGTCAATGGCCGCAAGCCTGATCCAGTAGCCTCACTACCGACCGCCATTTGCCTGACCGAGCTGACGCTGCCCACAAGCCGCCCACAAGGAGAAACCGCATGATGTCTGCACCGCCTCTGTCCTCGCGACCCCGGACCCTCGCGGCCGGGATGCGGGCGGCCGGCGCCATGGCGCTGGCCGTACTGCTGGCATCGTGCAGTGCCCTGGGCCTGTCCAAGGATGAGTCCTCCCGGAACAGCTCCACGGGACAGGCCGACCCCTCCATCGCGGCGGCCGCCCCGGCGGGACTCAAAGCCTTTTACTCGCAGACGATCACGTGGGAGCCCTGCGAGGACAAGATGCAGTGCGCCAAGGTCAAGGTGCCCGTCGACTACGCGAAGCCTGACGGCGACAGCATCGAACTGGCCGCGGTAAAGATCGCCAGCACCGGCGACAAGAAAGGCAGCCTCCTGGTCAACCCGGGCGGCCCGGGCGCGTCCGGCTACGACTTCGTCCGCGACGCCGGCACCAGCCACTTCTCCGAGAAGGTGCGCGCCAACTACGACCTCGTCGGTTTCGATCCGCGCGGCGTCAAGCGTTCGGCGCCCGTCACCTGCCTCACTGACAAGGAACGGGACGAGGCCCGGGCGAAGATCTACACGCCGGAAACCGATGCCGGGCTGGCGACCCTTCGCGCCGACAACAAGGCCATCGCGGCCCAGTGCGCGGAGCAGACCGGGCCCGTCCTCGGGCACATCGACACCGTCAGCGCGGCCAAGGACCTCGACGTCCTGCGGGCCGTACTCAACGACTCCAAGCTGAACTACATGGGCTTCTCCTACGGGACCTTCCTCGGGTCCACGTACGCGTCGCTGTTCCCGGATAACGTGGGGCGCATGGTCCTCGACGGCGCCATCGACCCCACCCTCAGCGCCGAGGACCTGACGCTGGGCCAGGCCCGGGCCTTCGAAAAGGCGCTGCGTGCCTACGTTGAGCATTGCCTGGGGGAGGAAGGCTGTCCCCTGAGCGGCACAGTCGACGACGGCGTTCAGCAGATCAGCGACCTCATCACTTCCGTGAGCCAGACTCCGCGCACCGCCAAGGACGGCAGGCTGGTGGGCGGCAACGCCTTCGTCAGCGGCCTCGTCGTTCCGCTGTACGGCAACGAGAGCTGGCCGGCCCTGACCCAGGCACTGGACGCCGCCATGAAGGGTGACGTCAGCCTCATGCTCCGCCTGGCCGACCTTGGCGCGGACCGCTCCCCCAACGGCAAGTACTCGTCCAACACGGCGCTGGCCTTCGGTGCCATCAACTGCCTGGACTACCCCATGAACAGCGATCCGGCCGCCATGCGCGCCGAAGAGCAGCGGCTCCGCGAGGCCGCCCCCACGCTCGGCTACTTCTTCGCCTACGGCGGGGCGAACTGCGCGGACTGGCCGTACAAGAACCTCCGCACACCGTCCGCCGTCAAGTACAGCGGCTCCGCGCCGATCGTCGTCGTCGGCACCACCGGCGACCCGGCAACGCCGGTGGACTGGGCCAGCGAACTGCGGAAGCAGCTGGGCAACGCGTCCCTGCTGACCTTCAAGGGCGAGGGGCACACCGCCTACGGCCGTTCCAACACCTGCATCAGCAACGCCGTGGACACCTACCTCGTGGATGGCAAGGAGCCTGCGGACAACACCGTCTGCTGACCCCTGCGGCCGTGGCGGGCGCGGCGGGCGCGGCGGCCGGGCTGCTGTTAGCCGCAAAGTCGGCTGCTGCGCACTTCAGCGCTGGAGCCTCAGTGCCGGGATGCCCGCCGCTCCAGGAGTGCCGGAAGGTCCTTGATGGAGGGCAGGACGTCGGTGGCACCGGCACCGCGAAGCGACGCCTCGGAGTTAGATCCGGTCAGCACCCCGGCAGCAACGGATGCCCCGGCGCGGAGACCGGAATGGATGTCCGCGGCGGAGTCCCCCACCACAGCCACTTTCCGGACGTCGTCGATGTCCAGGGCCAGGACCGCCGTCAGAACCATGTCCGGGAACGGCCTGCCCCGGCCGGCGTCCGCGGGGCACAGGCTGAGGTCCGCCAGGCCCATCCAGCCCAGGGATTCCAGCACCATGTTCTGCGTGTGGCGCCCGAAGCCGGTGGCCAGGCAGACCTTGATGCCGGCGTCCCGGAGCCACCCGATGGTGTCCTCCGCCCCCGGGACGGCCCGGACTCCGCCGTCGGCAATAAGCTCGTCGCAGTTCAACTCGAACCTTTTGTTGGCGCTGGCCGCCGCCTGCGGGTCCTCGAACAGTTCGGCGAAAACCGTCATCCGCGAGATGCCGGAACGCTCCCGCGCATAGCGCAGCATGCCTTCGAAGCCCGCCGAACCGGCCGCAACTCCCTGTTCCACCAGCGTGCGGGACATCGCGCGGTCCATGAGGCCGCCGTCGTACACGGTTGTACCCACCATGGCCAGCACCGCGAGCCGGACGGGCACGCCCTGCTCCGCCGCGTCCGCATCCGCGTTCGTAACCGCATTCGTAGGGATGGCAGTGCCAACTACGCTGCCGGTTGAGATTGCGCTGTCTGGTGTCATGGTTGAGCTCCTTTGCCGCTGGTGCGCAGGCATGCTGCGCCACATGTTTGGATCCAGCATCGCGGCCGTTGCTGTTGTTGGCCTGAACCGGATCCGACGGCGGAATGAACGTCCCGCCAACGTCAATCGCAGCCTGCGGGGCGCTCATTTTGACCCGGACGCGGGGACTCTATTACAGTTGTCTCTTGCATGAACCGGCCGGTTTCCCCGGCTGATTGGTGCGGTGCTTCCTTAGCTCAGTCGGTAGAGCGTTTCACTCGTAATGAAAAGGTCATCAGTTCGATTCTGATAGGAAGCTCGGGAAGAACCCCGTATTGTCGCTCGTTCGGCGGCGATACGGGGTTTTTTGCTGGTTTCGCCCGCAGGCGCCGACAGGCCCCGGGCACACCTTCCGCCGCCCCTCGGCGCAGGTACCGCTTCACCCGGCGGCGGTAAATCTTTACCCGGGAACGGACCCGCGGTGTACTCCCCGACAGCGTCTGCGTCCCGGGCCAACCCTGCAAAGCCAGCCTGGCGACAGGTTTTCTTGAGCCAAGATTGATCGACCCTCGATGGGTCCTTGAGTCAGTGCGGGCAGAGTGTTCGTTACCGGCACGGAAGACCGGTGTTACGAAGTCCGCACGCCGGGCTCCTGATAGAACGGACGTTCGCCGTCATGGGCCGCAGCCTGAACACCGCCACCGGCAGAGCCGTCGCCGCCGTGGTCTTCACCGGCACCCAGCCCTCCCGGCCAACAAATAACCCACACACGTCCCCTCCGTCGTCTGGCCCCAGAACCGCGGCGGAGGGGGCCCACCCGTAAGGCAGTGTGCCATGACAGCAGCAGCAACGCCGGCGGCCAAGGCGCCCGGGCCGGTGGTCCCCGACAAAGGCCGGCTGCTGCTGAAGGCCGGCCGCCTGCTGGTGCGCACGGCTGGATCTGTGCTGCTGGCCGTGGCCGTCGCGGCTTTTCTTTTCGTGGCCGTTGGCCCCAGTTTCCTCGGCTACCAGAGCAGCATTGCGCTCACCGGTTCCATGGCTCCGACGATCAACCCGGGGGACGTCGTCGTCACCGTACCGTCGCCGGTCAACTCCCTGAAGACCGGCGAGATCATCAGCTACAGGATCCCGGTACAGGACCGGCGCGTGGAGACGCACCGGATCGTCGAGCTCACCCGAAACAGCGACGGCAGCACCACCGTGCGGACCAAGGGCGACGCGAACGACGACGCCGACCCCTGGCTGGCGACCTTCGAGGGCGACACCGTGGACGTCCACGCCGCGACAGTCCCGTACCTTGGCACCGTGATCCAGGCACTGCGCGAACCGGCGGTGCTGATGGCTCTGACATACGGGGCTCCCGCGGTAGTGGTCTTCGTCATGCTGGCCAGGATCTGGCGGAAGGGCCCCGACGCTGCTGACGGGTCCAGAAACGGGGCGGATGGTGCAAAAACACCGGCCGCAGGCTGAGGCACCCGTGCCGACCCTGGACGTGCAGCACCTCCGGGATCTGGCGAAAGATTGTTCGACGGCGGCAGCCGAGGCTTTCGCGGACAACTACACGGCCCTCCTCACAGTGCGCGTTGACCGCATCATCCGGAGCATCGGCGTCGGGCACCGGGAGATGGCGATGGATGCCACCCTCAGCCTCCGAACGGCGTCGTCAATGGCTGGCGCCCTGCAGATGAGTCACCTGTGCACTCAACTGGAGGAGGCCCTGGTGGACGCTGACCTGGCCGCTGCTGCCGTCGTGGCGCGGGACATCGACCTTCACCTACCGGAACTGCAGGAGGCCCTGGCCAGCCGGCCGCGCCCGGACGAGTAAGTCCGGGCACCGTGGGCCCGGGCTTGCGCTGTCAGCCCTGGGCGCAGGCCGCCGCCACAAAGTCGTAGATCTGCCCGCGCAGTACTGTGCCGGCCGCGATCTTCACCTGCCCCTCACGCCCTCCGACACTCACCCGCAGGGGCAACAGCGTGCCCACTTTGTCCTCGGCGATAGCATGCGGATCGCAGCGGGCAGGGCGGATCCGCAAACGCAGTTCAAAACGTGGCGCGCCCTGCGCAATGCGGACGTTCCGCGGCCACGGTTCCTCCGCCGGCTCGGCAATCAGGGTGGTTCCGCCGATGCCCGCGATGGTCATCGTCCTTGTGTCCCTGCCGGCGCCGGCCGCTGCCTTCGGCGTGATGACCAGGCGGACGACGGCGGTGCGGGAGTCCGGGGCCACCTCAAGGCTGCGGTCCAGGACGATGTCCGCCACCGCGGCAGCTTCCGCAGCGAGGCACAACTCCAGGTTGTTCCGCTCGAGGACCCCGAACGGGTCGACGGCGGCGGGTGCCACCTCCCGCAGTCCGGCGTGCCCGGGCTCCGAATACCTCACGGTGGCGACCGGCTGCGGCGTGCCCGGTTGGTCCTGGCCGCAGACCGGGGCCGGAAGCCGGGCCGGAAGACTCTTGGGCTGGCCGGGAGGCAATTCGAGGCCGCCGCCAGCCGGCTCCCACCGGATGTCCCCTTGAAACAGCGGTGACCTCAGCTGCGCCGCAGCAACGGTCAGCGAACCGCCGGACACATTGGTAAGCAGAAGCTGGATGGCCTGTTTTCCGTACTGGTCGCGCGACTGGTTTACCTCCACCGTTATCGGCAGGGGCTCGGCAGACTGCTGTGGCTCCGGCGCGGTGCAGGCCGCCAGTGCAGGAACCGCCGCCGCCAAGGAGGTCGCGGCCAGGATGGCGAGACGCCGGCGTGAAGGCGATCCGGGCGCATAAGTACGCGGGCCGCGGATCTGTTGTTCATGCAACAAGTCCACGGCCCGAGCCTGTCAGAGCTGCCCGGTGGGGCCGCTGTCCTCGACTTCGCCGCGCCAGCCACCGGTTTCGGTGCCGCGTGATTCGACGAAGTCCTTGAATTTGCGCATGTCCGACTTCACCTGCATTTTGTCGATCTTCAGGGCCGCGACCGCTTTCTCAGTAACGGTTTCCGGCGCCCATTCGAAGTGGACTTTCACTTTGGTGTGATTGGCGTCCAAGGGCGTGAACCTGATGATGCCGGCAAGGGACTTGCCGTCGGTGCTGCGCCAGGCGATCCGGTCATCCGGTTCCTGGTCCACGATTTCCTTATCAAATGCCTGTTTCACGCCGCCGACCTTCGTAACCCAGTGATTGGTGGTGTCGCCGTCTTCTGCCACAGCAACCGCCACCTGAACGGTAGGTCCGGTGGCTTCCTGTGTCCAGACCCTGCAGGTTGCCAGGATCAGGGCAAGCCGGCGGTGCCGCCTGAGGTGACCAGAAGGTCCCCGACCTGGCAGCCCAAGGTGTCACAGATAGCCGTCAGGGTGGAGAACCTGATCGCTTTGGCCCTGTCGTTTTTCAGCACCGACAGATTCACCAGGCTGACGCCGACCCGTTTGCTCAGTTCGGTCAGTGTCATCCCGCGGTCTGCCAGCAGCTCGTCGAGCCGGCAATGGATTCCTGAGGTTTCGTCCGCCGGCATCAGACCAGGCCCTCGGTGTCCTTTTGCAGCCTGCCGCCATACTGGAAAACGCCGGCAACAAGAATCAGGGCGATGCCCACCACCAGCGGAGCGGCGTTGAAGTTCAAGGAGAAGAAGTAGTACTCCCCCGCCACGCGCCCGTTTACTCCAATGAGGTCGGCCAGGCGGCTCCGGGCAATCGAATCGAGGACCTGCCCCGCTGTCCCGGCCAGAGCGAGGACGGCTCCCCCTGCACCAACGAGCCACGCAGAACCAGGGGTGAAGAGAATTTTGCTCCGAAGCCGGTAGGCCAGCAGGAAAATCAGCGCCAGAACGGCAAGAATGCCGAGCTGGTTCAGGGCCCCCGCCCAAGCCAGCAGTGCGGCGGGACCGGGAGGAAGGACAGGGATCGTCGCGTCCAGGGCCGTGTACTGTCCGGAAGCACCCAGCGACAATCCGGACACCATCTGGCGCGGTGTCGCCACCGGAAGCGTGAGGGTCACCTTCCCGGCAGAGGAATCAACGATGCCTGTCACCGTCATGGCGGTCGTCAGAACACCTGCGGCCGCCGAGGCAACCATCAGAAAAAGCGCATCCGCCCTGGAGACGATCCTCTTCCAGCCTGTCGCCGGAATGTCGTATTTGGTAGCGTTCATCAATCCCCCAGGTATCGAAACTCGTTAATAACGACAATCGATAACATAGGCCTTCACAAAGCCGACGTCAATGCCCCGACTGGCAGTCCGCTGCCCTTCACAGGGCAAAAGGAACCCGCCGGGACGGTCAGGTGATCCGTCGTCGGCGGGTTCCTTACGGCAAGGCCGTCTCCGTTCAGGCAGTCGGCGCGTCGAACCGCTGCCCTTCGGGCTTAGACGGCAGGATGGTCAGGACCAGCAGCGCTATGGCTCCAAGGAACGGCACCAGAACCAGCAGCACAAACCAGCCGCTCAGGTTCACGTCGTGCAGGCGCCGTGCAGTCAGGGCCAGGGAAGGCACAATGGTGGCCAGACCCCAGATGATGGCCAGGATGAGTCCAACCGTGGCACCCGGACCGGGCACAGCCGTACCGTCGGCAGTTACGGTTGCTCCCCCTGCGCCCCCAGCAGCCGTGACGATGTTGATGACGATGCTGACCACGATCGCGACGAGCGCCCACCACCAGTACTCACTCCGGCTGGCCCGGCCAGAGAACGTGGCGTACTTCTTGAAGAACCGGCGGACTGCCACCGGAAAGGGCGCCCCGTAGTACGGTGCCCAGAGCGGCGGTTCGCCGGCGCCCGCTTGGTAGGCCTGCTGCGGATATTGCTGATAGCTCATGGATTTCCCCCCACGGGTTCTGAGTTACGAGACGACCCCATCGTAGGGGCCAAACTGACGGATCAGCCCTTCGATGGAGAAAATTTACTGCAATTTTCACTGCGTGAATTGATAAGTGCGGAGGTTTCGGATTCCCGAATTGGCTGCAGCCTCCAGGGGGCTGCCTGCGGTACCAGTTCGCTTTGCTACACGTCACCTAGAGTGGGGCCATGGCAGACGCAATGAAGTCACTCAGTGAAACCTTCAGAAATGTAGGCGTTTCCAGAGCCTATGGGGATCCGGTCCGGCTCGGCGGGACAGAGATCGTTCCCGTTGCGCTGGTCTCTTTCGGGTTTGGCGGCGGCACGGAGGGCGGCGATCCGGAGGGAGCGGGTTCCGGCGGTGGAGGAGGCGGATTCGTCTTCCCCCTGGGTGTGTATACCCACGACGGCGGCCGGCTGACTTTCCGTCCAAATCCCCTGTCTATGACGGCTTGCCTTCTACCGCTGGTATGTGCCGTCGGGTTTGCGCTGCGCGGTGCACTCCGGGCGCGGCGGTAACGGTCCCTTGTTTCGGCCGGAAGTCGCTACGCGACGTCGTCGGCGATGTTCCGGTCGGACAGGTGGGCCAGCAGGGCCTCTTCCGGATTGCCCGGGTTTTCCTCGAGGTGGCGCAACAGGCTGCTGCGAACGTCGGGGCCAGTGGCAACCGCAGAAAGTACATCGACGATGACGTCCATTACCTGGCGGCGTATCGTCCAATCCTCCGAAGCGTATGTCACGTGCACCTCCTATCCGGCCGCGAGCCCTTTCCCCCGACTGTTCTACCGATCGATACTGTTCCCCCGGCCGGTATCTTCACTTCCTGCGTCCCTGCTTGGCCGCGGAGGCGCAGATACCAGTGGGGCCGACCCTTACTTTGGCCGGCCCCACCTGCAGATCCCAATGCAATGAAATCTTGAGCTGTCCGGATGGATATCTTTTTAGACGATGCCCATCCGCACACGGTTCAGAAGGATGCCACTCCGTTGTTCAGACCCGGCACCCGAACAGGTTAGACCCGGCTTCTGCGAGTGACGGCGCCGTAAATCAGCAACACAATGACGGCTCCGAGGATGGACAACAGCCAGGTCCTGAGGTCGAAGAAGTCACCCAGGCCGCCGCCGAAGATCAGCGAACCGATCCAGCCGCCGAGGATGGCCCCGACGACGCCCAAGACGAGGGTGACTATCCAACCGCCGCCCTGCCTCCCGGGAAGAATGGCTTTTGCAATGGCCCCGGCAATCAGACCGAGCAGGAGAAATCCAAGAATTCCCATGACGCACTTTCCTTTCCACCAGACAGGTACCGCGGGTGTGGCACCGGCTATATTGATGAGTTAATCAGCATGCTTAGTAGCTGGCAAGCACCCGATGCCCGTGCCCCGAAAATTCTCTTGTCAGTCCTGTGGGGCGGTGCTATAAAAATCGGTATCAGCCAGCATCGGAAACTGAGTCAAGGAGGGGTCCCCCGGCAGCAAGTCAACGCCTCATGGACCGGGACGGGAGACCGGTACACGCCAAGCTGCTTATTGGGCGAAGAGCTTTCAGAGAACGCCACAGCGCATAGTGTGCAGGTGCAGCATCATTAGCGTGCGGATCCTATTCCCGCTAAGTGGTCCCCGGCCGCAGGAGCAGCCGGGGACCACATCACCCTAGCTGCGGAGGGGATCGCAGCATCCGGAGTTCTTGATCTGGTTGTGGTGGGATTCCAGTGGACCAGGCGACAATCGTCAGCTACGCCCTCGGCTATATCGCCGTTGCTATAGCCGTTTTTCTCATGTTTCTGCCGGCGCTCGCTGTTCTTGGCCTGCTTCTGCTTGGGGCCGGCGCCGTGCAGGTGATCGTTCTACTCATCAATGCAATGGCCGTTGGCCTCTACAAAACTGTCCTGAGGATGTACCACCATCTGCTGGACAGGTGGCAAAATCGCCCGCGCAGCAGGCTGACCGCCCACTAGAGGCTGGCCGCCCGCCAGGGCGGAGCCCGGCCGCGGCTCCCGCCGGAGCGCCGCCGGGTAGGAGGGCATGCAGAAACCTGCCCACCGATACATATGATGGCTGTCATGGAGGAGGAACTGGAGCGCGCCGCCCAGGCCTTGTACGCGCTTCCCTTCGACGAGTTCATCGCCGCGCGCACTGCTGCCGCCAAGGATGCTGCCGCATCCAGCAAGCCCCTTGCCCAGGCGATCCGGAGCCTGCCAAAGCCGTCCGTGGCCGCCTGGACCGTCAACATGCTGGCGCACCACGGCCCCGACGCCGTTCAGCAGCTCAGGACTCTCGGACAGACTATGCAGGAGGCCCAGGCTTCACTCGATGCCGCGGCCCTGAGGGAGCTTGCCAAGGAACGGCGGAAGCTCCTCGGCACCGTTGTGGGTGAAGCTCGGCTCGCCGCTGAAAAGCAGGGCCGGAAGGTGAGCGGCGCAGTTGCCACCGAAGTGGAAGAGACACTGCGGGCCGCCACCGCGGATCTGGCGGCCGCCGCCGCCGTCGAAAGCGGTTTGCTCCTCCGCGGGCTGTCCGCCGACGGCGTTGACCAGGTTGATCTCAGCGACGCCGTGGCGGTTCCGTCCGCCCTCGGCAAGCTGCCGCCGCGGCGGCTTCCGACCCAGCGGCCCACCGAAGCGCAGCGGCCCACTGAAGCACAGCGCCCAGCAGGCGGAACGCAGAGCCCGGCCGTTGGGGCACCGAAGGGCCGTCGGCAGGAACCATCCGCCGCAAAGGCTCCGACCAGCAGGAACGCACGGACCCAGCCGCCGGAAGCCGCTTCCCGGGCGGACACCGACGCCGTCGCCGTCGGGCACGAAAAGCCGCGCCTCCAGGCCGTCCGTACCGCTCGCCGCCCCGTCACGCCGTCCCTGCTGGAGAAGGCCGAGGCAGCGCTGGCGGAGGCGGAGGAAACGGCTGCTGACGCCGCAGTCGAGGCAGCGCGCCGCGCCCACGTCCAGGAGGAGGCCGCAGCAGACTTCGTCCGGCTCACAGCCGAAGTCAACGAGGCCCGGCAGCGGGTCCGGGCCTTGGAGCTCTCACTCGATGCCGCGCGCAAGGAACGCGAGACAGCCGCCGCTGAGGCGAAGCAGTACGCCCGGGCAGCGGAGAAAAGCGAGCGGTCCGCGGTGCTGGCGAAGGAACGTGTGCTCCGGCTCCGCAACACGCCGGACTGAACTGCCAAAAATGTCAGACCCCGGTTGCACGATGGAGCCATGGAGATTAATCAGGAATTCCACGTAACGTACTTCGACGCCGACTGCGGCCGGGTCCGCACCGAGGTCTTCGACACCGCGGCGGCGGCAGAGCGCTTCGCCAGCCACAGCATTACTGGCGAGGACGGCTGGGCCACCGTCGACGCCGTCCCAGTCCGGCAGGAACAGCTCGCCGCCTGATGCCGGCAAAGCCTGCCCGGCCTAGCGTGAACAGCCGCGGCTGATCAACGGGGCTGAGCGGCCGGGGTTAGCAACGGGGCTAAGCAGCGGGGGGGGTCCAAACGAAGAGGCCCCGCCCCGTCCGCTTGAGCGGACGCGGGCAGGGCCTCTCAGCGGGCCGCTGGGAATTAGGCGAAGTCGGAAACTGCCGGGTCCGGGCCGATCCGGCCGCTTCCTTCCGAGGTGCGGTCCAGTCCATTGATGGCCTCAACGTCCCCGGCGTCCAGCGTGACGTTCAGGGCGTCAAAGTTCTCACGGATCCTGGACTCGGTGACGGACTTGGGGATGACGACGTTTCCGATGGCGAGGTGCCATGCGATGACCACCTGCGCCGGAGTGGCGTCGTGCTTCTGTGCGATGCCTGCAATGACCGGATCCGACAGGAGCTCACCGCCCTGTCCCAGCGGAGACCAGGCCTGGGTCAGGATGCCGCGGGAGGCGTTGAATTCCCGCAGGTCCGACTGGTTGAAGTATGGGTGCAGTTCCACCTGGTTGATGGCCGGAACCACGCCGGTCTCGTCGATGATCCGCTGCAGGCCTTCGGTGGTGAAGTTGGAGACGCCGATGGACTTGACCTTGCCGCGCTTCTGAAGCTCGATCAGCGCCTTCCAGGTGTCCACGTACTTGTCCTGCTTGGGCTGGAGCCAGTGGATCAGGTAGAGGTCGAGGGTTTCAAGGCCCAGGCGCTCCAGTGACTCCTCGAACGCGGCAAGCGTTGATTCGTAACCCTGGTCGGCGTTCCAGAGCTTGGTGGTGATGAAGGTTTCCTCCGGCGACAGGCCGGAGCTGGCAATCGCCCGGCCGACGCCGGATTCGTTGCCGTAGATCTTGGCGGTGTCGATGTGGCGGAACCCGGCCTGGAACGCCTGGAAGACAACCTTCTCGGCTACGTCGTCTTCAACCTGCCATACCCCGTAGCCCAGCTGGGGAATGGTGTTGCCGTCATTGAATGTCAGTGTTGGTGAAGAAGTCATTTGTCCATCCTGCCAACAATCAAACGTGAATCGCACGGAATATGACGAAGCTAAGCTAGCCGCGTAACGGCGCGTCACGGGGAATATTTCGGCAGCAGGATAATACCGCCGCTCAGGACTCCGCGAGCCGCCGCTCGGCGTCGGCCACCTGCTCGAAAACAGTCTCCGCCCGGCGCCAGACAGAGGCCGCGCCAACGGGCACCGGTCCCACGGCGAGGCGCAGCATCGCGGCCGCTTCGGCTGTGGCGGCCAGCGAGTTGCCTGCCTTGGACAGCGAGCGGTGAACGCCTGACAGGCTATGCGGAATATCCAGACCGTCGCTGGGCGACCGCCGCTGCGCCTCAACGCAGATCTCCCGGACGCGTCCGGAAAGCCCGGCCAGCTGGTTGGCTATCTCCACCAGCTCTCCGTAAAGCTGGTCGTCGTCCACGCCCTCGAGCACCTGGTGGTACCGGTCCAGTCCGCGGTGGAACCGGTCATGGGCGCGGCGCCACAAGCCCTTGCCGAGTTCAGCGTCGTCTTTCCGCCCTTGCCGGGCGGCCGTGAAAAATCCCAAAGAGGCCTACAAATACTGGCCGGGGCCGTGGTCGGGGTCTTCCTTGCGGCCCGGGTGCAGCGGGTCGGCGCCGGCCTGGGGTGCCTTGGCACGCTGCGGCTCGCCGTTTTCACCGATGACGACGCCGGGCGCAATGACGGTGCCCGGCGGAAGCTGCCGGAGCTGCATCTGGGCAAGGGTGTGCTCCCGGGCTGCGTGCTGGGCGGCGATCGCCGTCTGGATGCCGTGGAACAGTCCCTCCAGCCAGCCCACCAGCTGGGCCTGGGCGATCCGCAGTTCGGCGTCCGAGGGCGTGGCGTTGTCCGGGAAGGGCAGGCTGATCCGTTCCAGCTCCTGCACCAGTTCCGGCGCCAGGCCGTCTTCAAGCTCTTTGATGGAGCGTTCGTGGATCTCCGCCAGGCGGCCCCGGGCGGCGTCGTCCAAGGGTGCGGATTTCACCTCTTCCAGCAGCTGCCGGATCATGGTGCCGATCCGCATGACCTTGGCGGGTTCATCCACGAGGTCCTGCAAGTTGGCGGCCTTCGACTTCTCCGCCTCGGCGGGGCGATCAGCGGGCCCCGCGTCCAGGGTGGTGCCCTCCACCGGCTCCTCGTCCTCCGCCGTCCGGGTGGGTTGAGTGTCTTCGGGATCGCTCATGCGTTCATACTCTCACGGGCCCGGAATGCCGAGTCCAGTCAATGAAGCTCCTTGACCAGGATTTCGCCTTCGTCAGCAGCGAAACCGCATTTGCGGTAGAAGCCGACGGCGTACGTGTTGGCCGGAACCCACACCTCCGCCACTCCATTGCGCCTCATCCAGGCCTCCATCTCCGTCATCAGTGCCCGGCCGATGCCCCGGCGGCGCCATTCGGCGTGGGTGCCCATCTCCATCAGCAGCAGCTCCGCCCAGGGGCCGGGCGTCCGGCGCCGCTGGATGCAGCAGTGGAGGAAACCCACCGTCTGTCCCCCGGCCTCCGCCAACCAGAAGAGAACCGAGGGGTCCGCGAGGAAGTCCCGGGCGCCGTCGGGGTTCAGTTCCCCCGACGGCGCCGTTCCCGGTTCCTCGTCAAAGAGATTGTCAGCAGCTGCCAGCGCGACGAGCGCGCCGGCATCCGCCGGCCCGATCCTGCGGACAGCGATTCCGGCCGGCAGAACAGCCATGGTCAGCAGCACCTGCCCTGCGGGTTGGTGTCCTGACGGTCCGTCCGGTCCCGCCAGAACGCGCGCTCGTCCATGGGCGGCGTGCCATGGCCGGCCGCCGCATGGTGCTCGAGGTACTTCCGGTAGGCGTCAGCCCCCATGACCCCCTGCAGATACTTAGCGACGCCACGGAAGGCCTGGGCCACCCGATGCAGGCCAACCCGTCCGGCTGCGGCAGTCATCAGTGGTGGCCCGCCCGCTCAACTCGCAGGTCCGCGGGCACATTGTTCCACTCCGCCATGAGCTCGCGTTCGGCGGCGGTCGGGATCAGCCCGGCGGGCGCATAGACACGCGAGGGACGTGGCCGGTCCTCGTTGTTGACGTTGGGGACCCCGGCCGTCGTGTTCCGGAAGGCCTTCACGGTAGCCACCACCGCGGTGACCATCACAATGATGCTCAGGACCACGAAAATGACGGACAGCCAGCCTTGGATCATCGTGTTGCGGACCACCGCGTCCATGGCCGCCGCAGTCTTGGCGGTGCCGAAGGAGGCCTTCCCGTCGGCCAGGGCCTTGCTGAAGGCGGCGTTGTTGGCGAAGTACCCCACCGCCGGGACGGTGGAGAAGATCTTGTGGATGCTTGCCGTGATGGTGACGACGGCGGTGAAGGCCAGCGGCACGGCAACAATCCACAGGTATTTGAAGGAGCCGCGCTTCGCCGCGATGGCCATGCACACCGCCAGGGCGATCGCGGCCAGCAACTGGTTGGCGATGCCGAACAGCGGGAACAGGGTGTTGATGCCGCCCAGTGGGTCGGTGACGCCCATCAGCAGCACCGCGCCCCAGGCGACCACCATGATGGCCGTGCAAAGCCACGCGCCGGGCCGCCAGGACGCCTCCCTGAACTTCGGGGCAAAGTTACCGATCGAATCCTGCAGCATGAACCGCGCAACGCGTGTTCCGGCGTCGACCGCGGTGAGGATGAACAGCGCTTCAAACATGATGGCGAAGTGGTACCAGAAGGCCATCATTCCGGTGCCGCCGATGAACTGCTGCATGATGTGGGCAAGGCCCACGGCCAGGGTGGGAGCGCCGCCGGAGCGCGAGACGATGCTTTCCTCGCCCACGTTCGAGGCGGTCTGGGCCAGAACGTCGGGAGTGATGTTGACGCCGGCCAGGCCGAGTCCGTTGACCCACTGGGCGGCCGTCTCCACGGTTCCCCCGGTCAGCGCCGCGGGGGCGTTCATCGCGAAGTAAATTCCGCGGTCGATGGAAATGGCCGCGACAAGCGCCATGATGGCCACGAATGATTCCATCAGCATGCCGCCATACCCGATGAAGCGGGTCTGCCGCTCCTTCTCGATGAGCTTCGGCGTGGTGCCGGAGGAGATCAGGGCGTGGAAGCCGGACAGCGCGCCGCAGGCGATGGTGACGAACAGGAACGGGAACAGGGCGCCGGAGAAGACCGGACCGTTCTCGCGGCCCGCGAACTCGCTGAAGGCGGGAACGGTGATTTCGGGCCGAACGACGATGATGGCCACGGCGAGCATCGCAATCACGCCGATCTTCATGAACGTCGAGAGGTAGTCGCGCGGCGCAAGCAGGAGCCACACGGGCAGGATGGCGGCGATGAAACCGTAGACGATCAGACCCCACGCGATGGTGACCTTGTCGAGGTGGAAGAACGCGGCGCCCCATTCCGTGCCTGCAACGGCGCCGCCGCCGATGATGGCCGCCATGAGCAGCACGAAGCCGATGATGGAGACCTCCATGACCTTGCCCGGACGCAGGTACCGCAGGTAGACGCCCATGAAGAGCGCGATTGGGATGGTCATGCCCACGGAGAACACGCCCCAGGGGCTCTCCCCCAGGGCGTTCACGACGACGAGCGCCAGGATCGCGACGATGATCACCATGATGAGCAAAGTGGCCACGAGGGCGGCCGTGCCGCCGATGACACCAAGTTCCTCACGCGCCATCTGGCCGAGGGAACGGCCGCCACGGCGCATGGAGAAGAACATCACCAGGTAGTCCTGGACGGCTCCTGCAAGGACGACGCCGATGATGATCCAGATGGTGCCGGGGAGGTACCCCATCTGGGCCGCGATAACGGGTCCCACGAGCGGGCCGGCCCCTGCGATGGCGGCGAAGTGGTGCCCGAAGAGGACGTTGCGGTCCGTGCGGACGTAGTCCTTGCCGTCGGCCTTGTACTCCGCAGGCGTGGCGCGGCGGTCATCGGGCTTCAGCAGATACCGCTCAATGACCTTCGAGTAGAAGCGGTAGCCGATCAGGTAGGTGCACACCGAGGCAAACACGAACCAGATGGCGTTGACTGTTTCGCCCCTGACGATTGCCAGCATGAACCAGGCCACGCCGCCCAGGAGTGCGATGGCTACCCAGGTGGCGACCTTCGCCGGGGTCCATCTGCGCTCCTCGGCGTCGCGGACCGCGTCATCAACAGACGCCGGCGGCAGCCCTTCGTCGGCGGCGGGGTTCAGGTCCTCGGCCGCCGTTCGGGTCCCGTCCTCAGGCATGGTGCCCATGTCTCCTCCTTGAGATTCCCAGCTGGCACGGAGTGTGCCACGGGCACCCTACCAACGGGCAGGGCTGCAATCGCGGCCATTTGCGGAGCGCTGCCGGGGGAATCGCCCAGCGGTCCCGGTGCTGCGGTGAGTGGCGGGGTGCCGGCCGGCTATCAGGTGCCGGAGCTCCGCCGGGACACGGGCAGGTGGGCACGCGCGAAGACCCAGGCCAGTGCGCTGCCGGTCAGCGGCACTGCAACGAGCAGGGCCAGCAGCGGCATCCACGGGACGACCGGCTCTGCAAACATCCGGGTGGCGCCGATGAGCAGAACTGCGGGCACCACCCCGGCGGCCACTCCCAGCGAGGTGCCAAGGGACGCGGTCATGAGCGACTGCGCACCGGCCAGCGCCTTCCGCAGGCGCGGCGGCGCACCAACCCCCGCGAGCGTCATGTGGTCTGCACGGGCATCGGCGAGCGCCAGGCCCGTGGTGATGCCGGCCGCGCTGAGCGTGATGAGTGCGCTGGTGCCAACGATCAGCCACAGGAGTTCGGACCCGGTTCGGTCCGCTCCCGGCTCTACGTAGAAACCCATCGCCTGGATCCGGTACACCTGTGCCAGTGCCGCCGACGCCCTGTCCTGTTCAGCGGCTTGCGGGTACGCGGACAGCTGGGCGAGCAGAACGGAGTTGCCGACGCGGATGCCCAGCCTGGACGCGGTCTCCGGCGGAAGCACACCGTAGAAGGGGACCGGAACGTCCGGCGCATCCACGACTGCCGGCAGCTCTGTGTTGCTCAGGGGCTTGCGGGCAGCGACGGATCCGGGGCCGGGAACAGACTGGCGCACGTCGTAGGACTGGAGGGTGGTTTTCCCGTCTTTCTCGAAGACAGGATTGCTGACCACCATTCCGCCGCTGTTCAATGCGTCCACCGCTGCAGGGCTGGGTTCCCGTCCCAGCAGTGCGCGCAGCTCGTCGACGCCGCCAACCACCAGCTGCGGAAGCTGGCCGGAGGTGCCGGCGGGGAACATCGAGCCGTTGCAGCGCCAGTCCTGCCCGTCCAGGACGCGGCCCTGCGGCGTTGCCGGGCATTCGTGGCCGGCAGGCACGGCCAGCTTGTATTGCCGGCAGTCCACGCCGGCGTTGCTGGCGGGAAGGGATCCGTCGGCCGAAGCCTGCATGTCGCACTTGCTCAGCACCGGGCCCTTCAGGACCTGCGTCCACTGCACGGTGCTGAGCTCCCGCTGCAGCGCCGCGGCTACGCCGGCCGGGTCAATGTCCGGGGCGGGCGCCGCCCCCGGAGACTGGACAGGCGCGGTTTCCAGCGGCAGCGAAACCTGGTTTTCCTGCGCGGCCCACATGTGCGTGCGCTTCGCCTCCTCCATCTGGCTGGCGGAGAGGACCATCGCGGCACTGGCCAGCGTGGCGGCGGCAAGGACTGCCGCCACGGCGGGCACAGTGCGGCTCCGGTTCCTGGCAGAGTCACGGGCGGCCATCCGCAGTGGCAGCGGCAGCCAGGCGGTGCGTGCGGTCAGGATTTTCACGAACGTCCCGGTGAGCAGCACCAGGGCCATCACCGCCATGACCGCGCCGCCGGTAAGCAAAGCCGCGACCAGCGGGGTACGGGCAGCGACGGCGTCCAGGTCACCGGTCAGTCCCAAGGTCCGCCCGGCCGCCAGGCAGATAACGGCCACACCCAGCAGAAGGGCTCCCACGCGTGCCGGCCAGGGCCCCGAACCAGCCGGTGCGCGGCCGGACTTCAGGGCGCCCAGCACCGCCTGCCGCGCAACCTGCCGGGCAGGAACCACCGCGGCCAGGAAACAGGCCAGCAGGCCCATGGCCATAGCAGCGGCGGTGGGCAGGATGTCCAGGTGGAAACCGGGAAAGCGGACTGAGCCCAGGTGCCTGGCTGCCGCCACCACCGCGGCGGCCCCGCCGGCGCCCAGCACGGCCCCGGCAACCACGGCGATGGTCCCAAGCCACAGCCCTGCGGCGGTCACCACTGCCCGGACCGTGGGTGCTTCGGCGCCGCTGGCGGCCAGCAGGGCGAGCTCGCGGACCTGGCGCTTGGCGCCCACTGCAAAGGCTGCGCCGGCCAGGAGCCCCACTTCGAGCAGGGCAAGTGCCCCGAACAGCACGCCGGTAACGTAACCGGCGGCGGGCATGGCGGAGCCGGCACCGGCCGCGCCGCCCGCCGCGGCCTGTGGCGGATCGAGGGCGACGCTCCGGGAGAGCACGGCAATGCCGGACCTGTTCAGGTCACGGATCTGGTCCCATGTCACGGGTGTTGGACCCACGAGGTAGTACATCGTTTCACCGAGCGGACCCCGCTGCGCGGCAGGACCGTCCATCGCCGCCTGGCCGGGCCTGAGGAACAGGATGGGGTTGCCGTCCGAGTAGGTGGCATCCCGGAGGGTGCCGACGACGGCGAAGGTGCCGTCCGCCGTCGTCAGCCTCTCCCCGAGACCGATCCCGAAGCGTTCCAGCGCGCCCGGTGAGACGAGGATTTCGTCATCAGCGGCGGCCTGCCGGCCCTCCAGAAGAGTGTATTTGCCGGTGAAGGCGGGGTTCAGGGCGTCAACGGCCTTGGCCATCACCGGGACGTCGGACGTGCCGCCACCGGACGCGCCGGCACGGGACCCGCCGGCCCTGACCGTGAGCGTCAGCTGCGTTTCGGTCAGGACTTCGTAGCCGGCGGGGATGGCAGCCCGCGGATTCCGCGGTCTGAAGTCCCGATCGACGGTGAAGTTCCGCGTCATGGTTGCCGTCTCGACCACGGGGTCCTGTACCGTCTCGGCGTTGGAGGCGGGCATGCTCCGGAACCGCGCCTGCGTGTTCCCCAGCTGGTACTGCACCCGCTCCGCCGGCGTTTCCTGCGTGCTTTGCGCCAGCGCCGCGGCACCGGTCATGCCGGCAACGGGCAGCAGGATCAGGAGGATGATCAGCAGAGAGCGGCCTCGGTGCCGGCTGATGTCCCGGCGCGCCATCCGGAGGGCAAGGCGGAAACTGTGCCAGCGGCCGTGCGGCACGGGCGCAACGTCAAGGGCCATCTCAGCCGGCCGGTGCCAGGAGAATTGCGGGATCGTGCATGGCCGCTGCCTCGTCCACGATCCGGCCGTCGCGGATAAACACCACGCGGTCCGCCCACGCCGCATGGCGTGCCTCGTGCGTGACCAGCATGACGGCGGCGCCATCGTCGGCCCGGGAGCGGAGCACCTCCATCACGCCGTGGCCGGTGGTGGAATCCAGCGCGCCGGTGGGTTCGTCGGCGAGGATCAGCCGGCGGCTCCCCACGATGGCGCGTGCGATGGCCACGCGCTGTTGCTGCCCGCCGGACATTTCATCCATGAACCGGTTCGCCAGCTCCGGGATCCCCACCTGCCGCAGGGCGTCCAGTGCCTGCCGGTGCGCTTTCCTGGCCGGCACGCCGTCGAGCTCGAGCGGCAGGGCGACATTTTCCGCGGCCGACAGTGTGGGCACCAGGTTGAAGTCCTGGAAGACGTAGCCAACGGCCCGGCGGCGGAGCCGTGCCAGCGCGTTCAGCCCCAGTCCTGCCAGTGGCGTTGACTCCACAAAGACACCGCCCGACGTCGGCCGGTCCAGTCCGCCGGCCAGCGCCAGCAGGGATGATTTTCCGGATCCGGACGGCCCCATCACCGCAACGAATTCCCCGGCGTTGACCGTGAGGTCCACATCCCGGAGGGCGGCAACGGCCGTCGCTCCCTGCCCGAACGTCCTGCTGACCTTGGCGAGCTCGAGGACCTGCTGCGGCCCCTGCACACTCACCGGCGGTTCTCCGCCGTGAGCGGGGCAGCCTCTTCCACAGTGACCCCGTTGGACGGTTTGCGTGCCTGGCTGCGCGTCCCGGAGGCCTGTGCCAGCTGCACCATCCGGGCCTCGCACAGGTCCAGCCAGCGGACCTCTGCCTCCGTCTGGAAGATCAGCGAATCCAGCACCAGCAGCCAGGCCGTGTCCGCCGCCCGCTGGTTGGCGGCGGTGTCCCGGCGGGACTTCGTGTAGTCCTGGAGGGCGCGCATGGAAGCGGCGCGCTGGGCCTGGATGATGGCTGCCACGTCCACCCCGGGCAAGGTGACCGCGAGCGCCAGCTTGATGGCGAGCTCGTTCCGCGGCGGGTTGCTGCGCTCCACCGGCGTCGCAAACCAGCCCTGCACCTCGGCCCTGCCGGCTGCGGTGATGCTGTATACGACGTGGCCTTCGCCGTCGCCGCCGTCGTTGCTGACCAGGCCGTCACGTTCCAGCCGGTCGAGGGTGGTGTAGACCTGCCCGATGTTCAGCGGCCAGGTGGAGCCGGTGCGGTCTTCGAATTCGACCCTGAGCTGGTAGCCGTAACGCGGCTGGTCCTGCAGGAGGGCGAGGAGGCTGTGGCGGATGGACATCTGGCTCCTTGGCTGGAAGTCGGCGGCATGCACGCGCCCCCAAGACGCGTGCATACCGCGTATGTTCAGAGCCTAGCCGGTCTTTCGGGCTATCGCAATACTGAGTATCTATCGTCCCGCTGCGGCGTTACATCACCAGCAGGACCTTGCCCACGTGCTCGCCGGAGTCGAAGTACCTGTGAGCCGCCCTGGCCTGGTCCAGCGGAAAGGTCTTGGCCACCAGCGGGTGGATCCGGCCATCAGCGACGAGGGGCCAAACGGAGTCCCGGACCGCCGTCATGATGACGCCCTTCTCCGCGGCCGGGCGGGGCCGGAGCGCCGTGGCCACGATGGCCGCGCGTTTGCGCAGCAGTTGGCCGAGGTCCAGTTCCCCCTTGGCGCCGCCCTGCAGCCCGATGACGATGAGCCGGCCGTAATCCGCCAGCGCATCAACATTCTTCTGCAGGTACTTGGCGCCCACAACGTCCAGGATGACGTCGGCTCCCTTGCCCCCGTTTTGGGCGCGGAGGCTCTCGGCGAAGTCTTCCTCTGCATAGTTGATGGCGATGTCCGCACCAAGGAACGCCTTGGCGGTACTGACTTTTTCGTCGGTCCCCGCGGTGGCAGCCACGGTGGCACCCAGGGCCTTGGCCAGCTGGATGGCCATGGTGCCGATGCCTCCCGTGGCGCCGTGGATCAGGACCGTCTCCCCCGGCTGCAGCTGCGCGGTCATGACCAGGTTTGAGTAGACGGTGGCCGCCACCTCAGGCAGGGCCGCAGCGGTAACCAGGTCCACGCCGTCGGGAATCCTCAGCACCTGTTCCGAGGGCACCGCGACCTGCTGCGCGTAGCCGCCCCCGGACAGCAGCGCCACCACCTTGTCCCCGATGGAAAACGGCTTGGTGACGCCGGGGCCGAAGCCCGCGATCCTGCCGGAAACCTCCAGCCCGGGGATCTCCGAAGCACCCGGCGGGGGCGGGTAGTAGCCCCTCCGCTGCTGGACGTCGGCGCGGTTAAGGCCCGCTGCCACAACATCGATGAGGACCTCGCCCTGGCCCGGCTCGGGAGCCGGCACCTCGCGGATTTCCAGCACTTCCGGCCCGCCGGGCTCCGAGATAAAGACGGCTTTCATGGCGAACTCCCGATTTCTAGCTGATTCCTGCCCCAAAAATACTGTGCACCGGCGACAACTGCCACGCGGCGGTTTTTGTTGGAGCCAACTGCCTATGAAACACTACTAGTTAGGGAAGGTTGTCCGAGCGGCCGAAGGAGCTGGTCTTGAAAACCAGTGTGCGGTAACCCCGTACCAAGAGTTCGAATCTCTTACCTTCCGCGCAGGGCCGGCGCGGTGCGAAATGCACCGCAATGACGGCCATTTTGAAGGCCGGCCGGGCCAACCGAAAGGTTGGTCC
>NZ_JBHTSL010000072.1:0-26933 GCF_042795115.1 Arthrobacter sp. NPDC056493
ATCGCCCTCAAGGCTCGTAACCATCCGCCGTGCGGCCACTCGATCTTCCATGAGGGATGGCGGCTCGTCGTGTGGAGTAGACCTCTGCAACTGTCCCGTTCGGGGTTCCCGCGCGAACATGCCGGCCACGTGCTGGACAGCTGGCCGCTGCCGGCCGATTGATTTCTTACAAGAGCGACAGCTCACGGCACGCTAATGTGGGGGCACCTCAAAGCAAAGGAGCGCCCCATGGGCAAGGTGGTGATGTACGGCTCGGTGTCGGTGGACGGCTTCATCGCGGACGAGAACGACCAGCCCGGACCCCTGTTCGACTGGTTGTCCAGCGGTGACGTGCCGTTGGACGAGAGCGGCGTGTTGAAAGTATCGCAGACATCCTACGACTACACCCGGCCGTACTGGGACCAGATCGGGGTGACCGTCGTCGGCCGCCACGTCTTCGACATGACGGACGGCTGGGACGGAAAGCCTCCGGGCGGGATCGACCACGTGATCGTCGTGACGCACCGTCCCGAGCCCGAGGGCTGGGACCCCGAGGCGCCGTTTCACTTCGTCGACGGCGTCGAGACAGCCGTGGCCAAGGCGTGCGAGCTTGCGGGTGACCGCACGGTCGAGGTCGCTGCTGGCGACGTCGGTGGCCAGGTTCTTGCCGCGAGCCTTATCGACGAGGTTCGCATGGACGTCGTACCCGTCGTACTCGGGTCCGGCAAGCGCTACTTCGGGTCGGTCCACGCGCAGCACCTGTTGGAGGATCCTGACGTGGTGATTCAGGGCAACCGGGTGCTTCACCTGCGCTATCGGCTGCGCCGTTAACCGATCTGAGCGGGTACGCGACGACGCAACCGCCATTTCAAGTTGCGAATTAGCTATCCGAGCCGTCAAACCCGGAAAGCGCATACGCCCGTTGGTAGTCTTTAGCCGATGATCGACTTTTCAACCGGACATCACTTGGGGTGTGAAGCATGACCGCAGCGGCACCCCCTCCGGGCACGGTCCTTCTTGCCGGTGCCACCGGCGATCTCGGCGGACGGATCCTGCGGAGTCTGGTCGCATTGGGTGCCACCGTTCGGGTCCTGACACGAGCAAAGACCAGCGCAACGCAGATTGCACAGCTACACGCCAGGGGCGTCGAGGTGATCCAGACGGATTATGACGATCCGGACGGCCTCCGCAGGGCGTGCACGGATGTTGCCTGCGTGGTCTCCGCGGTCAACGGTCCCGAGAGCGCAATCTTGGGTGCTCAATCGCGCTTGCTGAAGGCGGCGGCCGCGGCGGGTGTGCCCCGGTTTATCCCTTCCGATTTCTCCATCGATTACCGTGGTATCCGGCCCCGAACCAACCGGAACTTGCAGCTCCGCAGAGACTTCGCACAGGAACTGGACGCGACCGAAATCCGGGGCACATCGATCCTCAGCGGCGCCTTCACCGACATGCTCACCGGGCAGGCACCAATGATCCTGTTCTCCCGGCAGCGTGTGCTCTTCTGGTCCGACCCCGACCAGGTACTCGACTTCACCACCAAAGACGACACCGCCACTTACACCGCCGCCGCAGCCCTCGACGAGCGGGCGCCCCACGTCCTCCAGATCGCCGGGGACCAAGTCACGGCGAGGACCCTGGCATCCACGATGACCGACCTGACGGGCACACAGTTCCGGCTCCTCTACGCGGGCAGCGTGGGTTCCCTGACTCTTATGAGCCGGGCGGTCAGAGCCCTCATGCCAGCTTCCGCCGAGCCGTTCCCGCCGTGGCAGGGCATGCAGTACTTTGCCAGCATGTTCAGCGGCGATGCGAAGCTGCGTTACACCAACAACGACAGGTACGGCACCCGGAAATGGACGACCGCCCGGGACGTGCTGGGGCAGCACCGCCAGCAGAGTTGACCGCGCAGCCAGCGAAGCCCGGCATCCGGGTTCCGGATCCGGGCGTCAGCCTTTCTTCAGTTCCTCGGCGAGCATCACAAGGATTCCGCTGGGACCGCGGAGGTACGTGAGTTTGTAGACGTCTTCGTAGGTCGCCACGCCGCGCAGCGGACGGCATCCGTGCTTCGCAGCTATCTCAAGGGCTTTGTCGATGTCGTCGACCGAGAAGGCCACGCGGTGCATGCCGATGTCGTTGGGACGCGTTGGGTCCGTCTCGATCGCTTTGGGGTGGATGTATTCGAAGAGCTCCAGTTGGCCATGGCCGTCCGGGGTCTGGAGCATTGCAATCTTGGCGTGATTGCCATCAAGCCCGACGGCGGTGTCGGTCCAGTCGCCGCTGACCGTGTCACGGCCGACGACCGTGAGACCCAGGTCGGTGAAAAAGGCGATTGTTTCTTCGAGGTCGCGGACGGCGATACCGACGTTCTCAAGTTTGATGGCCATACGTTGAAGCTACCAAGGCGGAGCGATTAGCTCCAGTGCCGAGCCTGCATGATCGTCTGGCCGACCTTGCTCGAGATCGTAGGGCTCACACCCTTGCGCCGCTGCTGATCCCGTGCGGACAGAAGATGGCACCTAGCCGAGAACCTGGCTGGCGGGGCCGTAATGGAAAGCGCGAACCCCCCGCGCGCACCGGCAGGCGACCGCGATCTTCGCGGCCCACTCCACGGCGGCATCGTGCGAGGGCAGCTCCAGCACCGAGTAGCCGCCCTCGAGCTGCGTCGTCTGAGGTAAGTGCCCTCGCTAACGGTCCCGTCGCCGTCGACCATCACGGCGGGATGCTCTCATCGATGCCGCCGCCGAACACCCAGACTCCGGCATCCTTGGCCTCCTGAACGACTGCGTGCAACAATCAGGCACCGCCCTCTTGTTTCCGCGCTGCCGCGTCGAGAGCTTCCAACACCCGCGCGTTGTTTGCCGCGTCCGTGAGATCGTAGCGGAGCGGCGTACCGTTTAGGGCGCTGTCGGCGAAGTGTTCGGCCATCCGCACGAAATGGTTTTCGCCTTTGACCTGGTGATGGATGGTGTCCTGCCCGAAGTGATGCTCCTCCAGGACGGAGTCCTCCTCCAAGAGCCCAAACGGATTGTCGAGGTAGAGCCTGCCCTCGGTGCCCGTCAGTTCCAAAAAGTTGCGGCGTTCGAGGTTCACTCCGGTATCAAAAAGCGCGGTGGCGCTGCCGGGAAAGCGCAGCATGCCTGCAATGCTGGTGTCGATTTGGCCGCCGTCGTTGGCGTCGCGGTAGTTGCCAAAGGCGGCGACTTCAGCAGGCTCCTGTGACGTGACCATCCGGCTGACGTTGACGCAGTAGCATCCCGTGTCGAAAAGTGCGCCGCCGCCGAGCGCGGAGTACCAGCGGATGTTGTCGTCCCCGCCCGCGTCGAAGGAGTGGCCGACGTGGACAAACGTCAATTTGCCCACGGCACCGGCAGTGAGCAGCTCCTGCAGCTTCTCGAAACGCGGGTGAAAGCGGTACATGAAGCCTTCCAGGACTTTCAGCCCGGTCTCGTCGGCCTTGCGCGCAATTTCCGCAACCTCGGCGGCACTCATCGCTAAGGGTTTTTCACACAGGACGTGCTTGCCTGCGTCCAGGGATTTTAGAATCCACTCGAGATGCATTGCGTTCGGCAGTGGAATGTAGACGGCGTCGATGTCCGGGGAATCGAGCAGCGCCTGATAGGAGCCAAACGCCTGCGGGATGCCGTGCCTGTCGGCGTATTCCTTCGCCTTTTCCTCGGTGCGGGAAGCAATACCTACAACCTCACCGTTTCTCGCTCCCTGTAATGCCGGAATTGTCTTGCGGACGATGCGGGCGCTGCCCAGAACGCCCCAACGCAGCTTCTCGCTCATTCGACTCTCCTTTTTTCGAAACCTGTCCCGAGTGAGAAGGCTACTGTCGAGGCGGAGGTTCCGCACGCGAACGGGCCGGACAGCTCAAAAATAAAGAACGACGCCGTCACCAACCACCGCGGGTCGGCGTATGTCCCGTTCGGGCATCGTCGGGCATTGCCATTTCGGCCCGCAGGCCCAAGAGCCGGATCGGACGGCCGGCTTCGATTGCGGCTGCGAGGTCCAAGACACGCGAGAGGATTTCCTTCCGGTCGAAGGTCCCGGGAATCTTCTTCGCGTGGGTCTTGGTGAAGAAGGGCGCGTAGCGAACCTTGAGCGTCAGCCCAGTCACGGGGCGTCCTTCGGCCGCCACATCCTCAAGGACGTGCGCTGTCAGCTCCCGCACGGCGTCGTCCACCTGGGCAGGCTCCGTCAGGTCGCGCTGGAAGGTGGTCTCGCGGCTGTGTCCACGGGCAACCCACGGGGTGTCGTCCACCACGCTCGCGCCCTCCCCGCGTCCCAGCTCCGCGTACCAGGGACCCATCCTGGGGCCAAACTCCGGGACCAGGTCCTGGGGGTGGGACGCGGCCAGCTCGGCGACTGTGTTGATGCCGAGTTTGGCCAGCCGGCCCGACACCTTGGTTCCGACGCCCCACAGGTCCCTGGTGGGCCGGCTCCCCATGACGTCTAGCCAGTTCCCGGCAGTGAGACGGAAGACGCCGGCCGGCTTACCGAAACCGGTGGCCACCTTGGCCCGTACCAGGGTGTCGCCGATGCCCACGCTGCAATGCAGCTGCGTTCGCTCCAGTACGGCTGCCTGCACCTGCCGGGCGTAGGCTTCCGGATTCTCTGTCTCAGTGCCTACAAAGGCTTCATCCCAACCCAGCACCTGCACGGTGGCGCCGGGCTGTGCGCGCAGGGTAGCCATCACCGTTTCAGACGCCGCGAGGTAAGCCTCATGATCGACGGGCAGGATCACAGCGTCGGGCACTTTCCGGGCCGCAATGCGCAGGGGCATTCCGGACCCGACGCCGAACGCCCTGGCTTCGTAGGATGCGGTCGACACCACAGCCCGTTCCGTGGGGTCGCCCCGGCCGCCGACAATGATCGGCCTGCCCGCAAGCTCCGGCCGGCGGAGCACTTCGACCGCCGCGATGAACTGGTCGAGATCGACGTGCAGCACCCACCGGATTCCGCTCACGCCACCAGTCTGCCCTAAACATCCATGCCAAGCACCGGTCAGCCCGGCTCACAGTCTGCAAGACTGTCGCCCATGATGCAGCCGGTAAATATAACCTCCCACCACGGGATGCCCTCTTACTGGCTGGACAGGAAGGGCCTTTGCACTGGCACCTTGATATTCGGTGTCGGAATGCGCGATGAGCCGCCCGCACAGGCTGGGATCACCCATCTGGTTGAGCACTTGCTGCTCCGCAGGGTCCAACCGGTCACGGTACTGCACGGCGGCACGGTGACCACGGATTCTCTTCAGTTCTATGCCTCGGGCCGGCCAGAGGACGTCGCTGGCTTCCTCAACGCGATCGCGGCTGCCGCCTTGACACTCGAAGCCGTCACGGACGAGGACCTCACGTTCGAAAAGTTCGTTCTCGAGGCCGAGGACCCGCACAAGTTCAGTACTGTCTCCAGCGGCCTGCTCACCTACCGGTTCGGAACGAACGGAGTGGGTGCCGCGCACTTCGGGGCGCCTGCCACCGCAGGCCTTACCAAAGCTGAAACCATCGAATGGGCCGGTCGGTGGCTCACCGCCGGGAACGCCGCCGTTACGTTCACCGGTCCCCTGCCCGCCTCGCTGGACATCCGCCTGCCCCCGGGTGTGCCCGTCAGACACCACCAGGATCCACCGCTCGTCACGGCTCCGACACTGATCAAGTCCCGGAAGCGGGGTATCGCAGTGTCGCTACTGGTGCCCTCCCGCGATGCCGGTCTCCTCTGCGAAGCTCTGCGGTATGAATTGCTGGCCCGGCTCCGGCATTCACGCGGACTGATCTACTCCGTTGAGAACTTCACAACCCCGATCGATGACCGCCTGAGTCAACTCGATCTCATTCTTGATCCCGTCCAGGCAAACACCGTCCCGGCCTTGCAGGAAGGCGTACTGACCCTCCGCGGCATCGCCGAAGCAGGATTCAGCAAGGACGCCGCCCAGTCCGCCCGTAATGCATTGGTATCTGAGCTGGGGTGGGACGAGTACGTTCCCCAGGACTACCTGGATCAACTGGCAATTGACGGACTGCTCGGGCGGAGCACTCCGGACCGGCAGGAATTGCTCGACCAGGCGACAATCATGAGCGCTGCCGAACTCACGAAGATGCTGAGAAACAGCTCGGGCTCGCTGATCATCGCTCTCGATAAGTCCGTGAAGCTTCGCAAGACGGACGCTGCAAAGCTTGGACTCGCGATAGATGGCTACGAGATCTGGCAGCCACTCAAGGACACCGAAGCTGACCACCCGGCCGAGGAAAGTGACGGTGGGCATCCAACGTGGCGCCACAAGTCTTCCGGGGCCACGTTGACGCTTTCTCCAACACGTTTGATCCGGCGCGCTTCGGGTAAAGCGACGACGGTCTCCTTGGCCGATGTCGCCGTCGTTGGTGACCGCAGTTGCGGCTGCGTCTCACTGATGGACCGAAGAGGCAGAAGCTCGGAGCTCAACATGGATGAATGGAAGGCCAGCAAAAAGCTCAGGAGAAAACTGCTCGAAGCATTTCCATCAGGAATCATCCGGTCATTTCCGGAAGATTAGAGGTAAAGGCGGCGGCAATGGTCATGCGCTTTAGCACCAGCCCGAGTGTCTGGGGGCGGCCTATTGGTTCGACGTGCCGGGAGTGCCAGGAACTGCATTACCGCTGGGCTTGTAGCTTGACGTCCCCATGACCAGGGTCCAGTGCCCATCGCCCCACGAGATCGTAAATTCTGCACCCGCCGGCTGACCCGGTTTCGCTGCCTCGACCCTTGCGAATTCCGGGAAGTCGTTGCTGAACCTGAGCTCAACGCTCTCCGGGTCCCAGCCTCGGACGGTATCGACCAGACGCTGCGAGTCCGGTCGGACGATGACGAAGACCTCCGGCACGAGCTTCTCGACCTGCTCGACGGACCCGGAGGCGGCAGCCGCCACGACGCTTCTGGCGAATGCCTCGCGTGTTGTCATATCTGGCTGGGTTCGGTCCGAGGCGCAGGACGCCGTCGAGAGAGCCAACAGAAGCGCGACGGTAGGAATTCGCAGGAAACGGTTCCGCGCACCCTTCAAGCCCGCTCCGGATTCACGCATGACGCCGACAGTACCGCACCACCGATCTCGGCAATGCAGACTCGGCTACAGCTCACCGCGGGCGGCACGGATCTGTGCCCGGCGGCCCTGCAAATACGGCTCGATGTCAGAGACACGCAGCAGCGCGACGGTGCTGAGGTCCAGTTCCGGCGTTCCCTCCAGGATCAGGCTCTTGCCATCATGGTGGCCGGCGGCCCACCAACGGCCGGCGTCACGCCACACTTCGAAAAGCACTTCCGCGCCGTCGACCGGCAGTGACACTTCCTCGCCCCGCTCCGATGTGAGCCGCCCCAGGCGTCGTGACAAGTCCTCTCCGCTGGCAGGAGGGCCATCGAGGATCAGCCGGCGGTGGGCAATGGTCAGCCGCGGATCCTGACTGGTGGTCGTGACCTGGACCGTGCGGCCCGCTTCGCCTGAACCATACTCAAGGCCCACGGCCGCGGACGGGCTGCTGCCGAGGTCCCACTCACCTACGGCGATTGGCCCGGGCCACTGGCTGAGTCCGTAACAGGTCACTTCGCCGAAGGACTCCCGAACGAGGTCCTCCATGCGCCCGTATTCGTCCCAAAACTCGTCCGGCGAAAGCCGCCCCGTCACCTTCATAGCGAAAGTATGACAGCGCCGGCCCGTAACCGGCCGCTCTCCGGGCCCTATTCGGCCCCTGAGACGGTACCCGCGCTGCCGTCCACAATGACGCGCTGCCCCTCGGCCAGGATGCCCGTGCCTGTGCCGGTTCCCATGACGGCGGGGATTCCGTACTCCCTCGCCACAATCGCCGCGTGGGAGCCGAGCCCTCCCATGTCGACGACGACGGCGGCCGCGCGCTGGAACAGCGGCGTCCAGGAAGGATTCGTGTACGGACAAACGAGGACGTCTCCGCTGTGGAGCCGGCCGAACTCGTCCGGTCCCCTGACGATCCGCACCGGCCCCTCGGCACGGCCGCGGCTGGCCGGGGTGCCGGAGACCAGAACGCCGGCAGCACTGCGGCGGTCCTTGAACAGCAGCGCCGTGTCCAGCAGCGGAATCCCCTCGAGTTCGCGGCGCCTGGCCGCCCTGGCCTGCACGAGCGGCCGGTAACGCTGCCGGACGGAAGCCGGCAGCGCGCCGCTGTCGTCCGCTATTGCCTCCAGCTCCCCGAACCGCAGGTGGTAGACGTCCTTGACGTCGTCTACCACGCCGGCGGCAACGAGGCGCCGGCCAAGCTCGCGGTACGCGCGGCGCATGGGCGGAATGACCTTGGTGGCGTAGAAGTGGCTGTCCTCGCGGAACGCCATGCCTGCCCGGGCGTCGTCCACGGCGGCCAGCACCTGCCGCCGGACAGGACCGAACCGAAGGAGCGGATGGCGCTTCAGCTCCGCCAGCGCCGCCCCGGTCTGGTCGGCCGTGGCGGGCCGCTGGCCCAGGAGCACCTTGACCAGACCCAGCACAACGTCGGGGGCGTCGGACCAGGTGGGCGAGCTGCTCAGGACCACACTGACCGTCTCACGGTTCCCGTATTCGCGCAGGAACCCGGCGAACGCCGCACGGAAGGCGGCGTGCGACGGGTCCTGTTCCACAAGCTGCAGCAAGGCCGTTCCGTCGGATGATGCAAAGGCGGCAGCCAGCCCGGGATCCGCACGGACCATCGCGGCCAGCTGCTCCAGGGACCGGTTCGCCCGGCTCGTCATGGTTTCCGCACCCGCGACCAGGGCGGAGGCCAGCCTCACCCTGCCCAGCAGCAGGAGCATCAGGCGCAGCCGAAGCATGGGCAGGAAGACGCCGGGCAAGTAGGAGCTCCGCAGGTCGGTGATGCCCCGCATCGTGGCGAAAGACTCCCGCGCAACGCCCACAACCTCTGGCCAGCGCATGGGTTCGGGGTCCCGTGCGTTGAGCCGGTCCACCTGCTCAAGGAAGGTGGTGAACCGCGAATCGTTCTTCCAGTTGGCCAACTTGAACTGCCGCGCTCGGCGGGCCAGGGACAGCGGTGCTGCCAAGGTGCGGAAGGTGAACCGAGGGACCGGCGGCACCAGTTGCACCACCACCCCGTCCTCCTCAGGCAGCAGCTCCCCGACCCCGGGGAACCGCACGCCGACGCTCCCGGCCATCCGGTGCAGCATGGCCAGGATCCCCTGCTCCATCCAGCCGGACACATCCAGCGGGTAGGGCCGTTCCTGGAACATTTCGATGAAGAACGGCCCCACCCGCCGCTGGACCGGGTTGAGCCGCAGCGGCTGCGGCGGCAGCGCCGTCATGGGCCGCGACTGCAGGACATGGACCCGGCCGCCGGCCAGCGCCCACTCGATATCCTGCGGCCGGCTGAAGTGCTCCTGCGCCCTGCGGCCCAGGTCAGCCAGCTCCCGCAGTTGGTCCACGGCCAGGGACGGAACCGGGCTGCGGCTGCCGGGCTGCTCCACAGTGCCGCCGCCTGCGTCCGGTCTGATCACCACCTCGCCGCCGCCCGGACGGAAGCTGCGGATCCTGCCCGTGCGGTCCAGCACATAGTGTTCGGGCACCACCCTCCCCGAGACCACCGCCTCCCCCAGGCCCGGGCTGGCGTCCACCACGATCTCGCCGCGCTCACCCGTGACCGGGTTCGCCGTGAACATGACGCCTGCGACGTCGGCCGGCACCATTTTTTGGACGACGACGGCGATAGTCACCTCGCGGGGGTCGATCCCCTGCCGCTGCCGGTAGGCAATGGCCCGGTCGGTCCAGAGCGATGCCCAGCAGTCAGCAACCGCCTTGGCCACAGCCTCCTCGCCGACGACATTCAGGAACGTGTCCTGCTGGCCGGCGAACGCCGCCCCGGGCAGATCTTCGGCGGTGGCGCTGGAACGGACTGCAACGGCGCCTCCTCCCAGGGCCGCATAACCCGCGCCAATTTCCGTCCGCAAAGGTGCGGGCATGACAAAGCGGGCGAACAGCGCGCGGAGGGCGCCGCCGTCGCGCATGTTTTGATCCATGCCGTCCATGGCCGCCCCGAGCCCTGTTTCTGCGAGGAGCGATCGGTAGGCGTGCGTGGTAACGATGAATCCAGGAGGCACCGGAAATCCGTGCCGCAGCAGTTCACCCAGGGCTGCACCCTTCCCTCCGGCGGCGGCAAGGTCTCGGCTGCCGAAATCAGCCAAGGGGCCGGTTATCCTTCGTGCCATCCGAGACTCCTTTTGACGGGAAACAGCGCCGCTGCCGGCCGACCCCGCAGGGCCGTTCGGGCGTGTAAAAGGTACTCCACGGCCGCTTCCTCCGCATAGTGTCTGGGCGTCAAGGACGGCCCTCACTGCCGGGTTGCGCGACGTTACGCATGCCTCTTGACCCCTCCCGGCATCGGGACCAAACTCGTTACTGATTACCAATTTAGAAATTCGTGAATTCCATAGGCTGTGTTTGTTTGGCGGGTTCTGCACGTCATGCGGCGCTCCGGGGCGCGAGCCCCCGGCGGCGGCTGTCAATTTATGTAGGGTCTCAAATCCGAGGAGCACCTCATGGGCCAACGGCCGATTGTTGAGTGGTGGGATGGGCTTGATGAAGTCACGAAGAAGTGGCTTATCGACAACCCCGGTTGCGTGGTTCTTCCGCGGACCGTGGCGAACGTGGTTCACCAGGTCTCGGGCGGCCACGTCGCCCAGGATCAGCATGGCGAACACCAGCTTTCAGCGGCGGAGCAGTCTTTCATCAGGGCGAAGAGCAAAGCTGCCGAGGTATCGGCAGGCAAACACGCGTGAATCGGCCGGCCTGTTGACCCTTTAGGCCAGCCAAGCTACCGCCTGATGGTCAGGGGCTTTACCGGCAATACACACGACGCGCGCTGCAGGAGAACGACGGCGGCCCCGGCCACCCGGTTGTTCCTGCCGGTGTCGTCGCACCAGTCGATGCTGTACGGCACCGCCGTGACCGCCGCCTGGCCTTTAGTGGTCCGGGCGGGGACGACGAAAGTGTAAGTAAAGCCGCCGCCGTCGTTCATCGCGGAAGTTGCGTAGATGACTTTCGCGCCCGCGGAATCCGTCACGCTGATCTGGATCCGCGCGTTCCCGCCGTAGCGGGGATTGCAGCCCGCATCCTGTGCCTGGACGGTGACGCTGTCCCCCGGCCTGGCTTCTGAAGGCCTCACCGAATAGGGCGGCGGAAAGCAGGGCGGTTCCCCGGCCGGGGAAGGTGCGCAGCCCGCAGCGGACATCATGGCCATTGCGGTGGCCGAAGCAACGGCAGCGAGTGCCCGAAACCGCGAGAAGGAAGCCACACTGCCATT
Organism: Arthrobacter sp. NPDC056493; assembly: GCF_042795115.1. Taxonomy (NCBI): domain Bacteria; kingdom Bacillati; phylum Actinomycetota; class Actinomycetes; order Micrococcales; family Micrococcaceae; genus Arthrobacter; species Arthrobacter sp. NPDC056493. Next base: position 11,262 of record NZ_JBHTSL010000072.1, read on the forward strand.
ATGGCCGGTGGAGCATACAGCAGCACAGCACAAGGAACGGGGACCGCCTGCAACAGACGGTCCCCGTTCCTTGGTTACTGCGGATCAGTGGCTCCTCCTGATCACCGCGTTCCGGTGGTGAAGGTCCAGCTCCGCGGGACGAACGGGTTGCCGGCCAGGTCACTTACTGACGAGATCGACATCGTGTAGGTCCGGTTTGCCGCCAGCGTCACCGACGGGTTCAGCGTCACTGTCCGGGTGGCGTTGTTGTAGCTCACCACAGCGGGAATGACCGTTGTGCCCAGCCGCAGCGCCACTGTGCCCGTGCTGGCGCCGGTGATCGCTTCGCTGAAGCGGGCGGTCACATTAGCCGTCCGGGACACGCCCCGTGCCGAGATCCCGGGGCTGACCGAGGTCAGTGTCGGGGCCGGTCCGGTGGTGAACGTCCAGGACGTGGATGCCATCGTGTTGCCCGCCGTGTCTCGGATCGACGAGACAGCCAGGCTGTACGTGCGGTCCGCGAGCAGGTTGGCGTTCGGGTTGACGGTAACTGTCCTGGTCGCGTTGTTGTACGTCACACCCGACTGGACAATCGTGCTGCCGAGCCGCAGGACCACAGTTCCCGTCCCGACGTTGGCTACAGGTTCACTGAAGGTGACAGTCAGGTTGTTGGCCTGGCTGACGGACTTTGCGGCGGCGGCCGGGGTCCGTGCGGTGATCGTCGGGGCGACGAACTCCGCCCGTGGCGTGGCAACTGCCGTCCGGGCCGACCTTGCACCGGTGCCGGCGGAGTTGACCGCAGCCACGTCGAAGGTGTAGCCGGTGGCGTTGATCAGCCCGTCCACGACGGCGCCTGTGCCGGTTCCGACGGTCAGTGTCCTGGCCGGGGTGGTCGCGGCACCGACGAACGTGCGGATCTCGTAGCCGGTGATCGCAGCACCGCCGTCGGAGGCCGGGACGGTCCAAGCCAGAGTGGCTGCCGCGTTGCCCGCCGTCGCCGTAAGGGCGGTGGGAGCGCCGGGGGCTACCGGGGCTGGCGGCTCAACCGTCGGGGCCGGAATCACCACGTTGGATGCTACCGAGAACGGGCTCGTGCCTTGGGCGTTCGTTGCCGACACCTGGAACACGTACTTGTTCCCGTTGGTCAGGCCCGTCACCACCAGGCTGGTGTCCGTCCCAGCTGCGGTGAGCAGTGCGCCCACCTGCACCCCGGCCGGGTTCGTCGTCACGTCAAGCACCTTCACGTTGAAGCTGCTGGCGACACCGACGGTCGGTGCGGTCCAGGTAACGGTGGCCCGGGCGTTGCCGGCGGTCGCGACGCCGATGGCCGGCGCGTTGGTGACCACGGTATCGGAGAACGCGAGGGTCTCGATGTTCCGCAGCGTGTCCGTTCCGTCGGCGCCGACGTTGTCGGTCACCGTGGTGGTGGAACCGGCTGAGCCGAGGGTGCCGTCGCCGCCGGTGGTGGTGACCGTGTAGTTGGCCGCCGGTCCGGAGAACACCGCAGTGTCGATGTTGCCCGCGGTCTGTGCCGCCGTCGGAGTGATGACTTCGCGTACTGCCACCAGGTTGCCCGGATCGATCACGCCGGCCGCAACATCAGCTTCCAGGGTGTGGGTGTTGCCAGCCTGGTAGGTGTGCTCCATGAGGTCGGTGCTGCCGATTTCGGTGGCCGGGTCCGCCGGGTTGGTGCGGACGCTGATCCGGACCTGGACGTAACGGTCGCCGTCAAGGACATCGTTGGCGCCGCGGCCCTCGAGCCGGTCGCTGCCGAGGCCGCCGAGCAGGATGTTCCCGTCGCCCCAGACCGGGCCCGAGAGCGGGCAGGCTCCCATTGCCGAAGCTGCAGCGATGGGTTCCAGCGGGGTGGAAGGTGCCGGGAGGATGTCCCCCAGGCCTGCGATCCTGTCGATACCGGTCTGGTCGATAACGTCGCAGCCACTGAAGCCTGCACCGCCCACGGCGCTGGGTACGACGTCGTCGCCCTTGATCACGTCATCGAAAGCGGAACCGGAGTTGGCTTCCGTTTCCTGCCAGCGGTCGCGGTTGACCACAATCTGGAGCGGCAGACCAGCCAGGTTCTGGTTGATCTTCATGTCATCGTTGGCACCCACCGTGTCGTACTGGTGGATGGCCCAGTCGAACCCGGCCGCACCGGCGAACCGGTCGATCGCTGCGTTGGCTGCCATGATGTCGTCGCCGCCCTCGGCGTCGTAGTCGTTCTCGCCGACCTGGCCGACCATGATGTCGTTGCCCGGCTTGGTCTGCGCCGGGTCATCGAAGAACGGAGCTCCGTGGTCGCCCTGGAGCAGGTCCTGGCCGGAGCCGCCCTGGATCCAGTCGTCCCCGCCGTCGCCGAACACAGCGTCCGCACCGTCACCGGCCCGGATGAAGTCGTTGCCGGGGCCGGCAAACGTCTCGTTGTCGTTGGCGCCGCCATTCATGAAGTCCTGGCCGTCGCCGCCCATCATGATGTCGTCGCCGATGCCGGCATTGATGTAGTCATTGCCGGGACCGCCCTTGAGCGTGTCGGCGCCGGACAGGTCGGTGATCCTGTCGTTGCCTTCGCCGCCAAGCGCCACGTCGTCGCCACCCTGGCCTTCAATGACGTCGTTTCCGGCATTGCCCCAGAATGTGTCGTTGTCGTTGCCGCCGGTGATCCGGTCCACGCCGTCAGTGCCGTTGTATACGGACTGGCCGTTGATGCCCGAGGGATCGACGGTGTTCTTTTCCTGGTACTGGATGGTGCCGTCCGGCTTGCGCAGGAGCAGCGCGTTCTCGTTGCAGTCGGTGGTGGTGATGTCGTCGGCAACGGTCGGACCCGAGGCGGTGAAGCCGGCCGGCGTGCCGGCCAGGTTGCCCAGCTGGAACTTGCAGTCCGCCGTCGCAAACACGTCAGCCTTCAGCGTGTTCACGCCGTCGGTGTTGCGCATGATCATCTCGGAGAAGCTGTTCCCCTCGAGCTGGGTGCGCAGGTTCATGCCGGGCGTGCGGGCCAGGTAGTACAGCCGGTCGCCGTTCTGGAGGTCCGTGAGCTGGTTCTCGAACACGTAGTTGAACGTGCTGCCGAGGAGACCGCCGAAGAGGTTGGTCTTCTCCGCCAGGCCGCCGACCCACAGGTCAACCTTGTTCAGGCCCGTTTCCTGGTTGGCCCAGGCTCCGGAGCTGTTCATGAAGTCGATCATGTCTGCCGTGGGAGGCGTGGCGCCCGGACCCGGATCAACAATGGCCTTTGCGGCTGCCCGCTTGTCCGCCAGCGTCGTGGCGCTGACGATCGTCGGGTAGGTGCCGTAGGCGGCCACGAAGTTGATCAGCGACTCCGGGTGCTTGATGTTCTGCCCGTAGTCGGCCCAGCTGGTGTACGGGGCAACCTGCCCGTCACCGCTGGCGTCGTGGATCTGGCGGCGTACCTCGTTCAGCGGCGGGACGCCGGCTTCACGGGCGCGGGTCATGTTGATGGTCGCCAGGTCGAGCGGCAGGCCCAGCAGGTTGTTGCGGAGCGTGTCGGTAACAAACTCATCGAGCTCGTTGCCGGTCTGGTCACTCATGCCCATGACCACTGCTCCGGCCGCCTGCTCCGAGGTGAGCTGGCCGCCATGGCCGTCGTTGGTGTACGACGGCGGGTTCAGGAAGCCGTTCAGCAGCGGGATCGAGTTGTCGGTCCCGTCCGGGTTGGTGCGGGCGATGGTCTCGGTCAGCATTGAGTGGCCGAACCGGTACACCGCGTGGGCAAACTCGGCGTGGATCGCGGCGTTGACGTCCGTGTGGTAGACGTGGAACGGCTGGATGGCCGGCTGGACCTTGCGGGCAAACTCCTCGAAGACGAGGTGCTGGTATTCCATCTCGGTGACGAAACGGGCGGCCTGGAAGAGGCGTTCGCCGTTCCAGCCATCAGCACCGGCTGCCAGCTTCCACTCGGCAAGGGCAGCGATGCCGGTGACCGAAGTGTCGTTGGCCAGGGTGTTCTTGAAGTCGTCCACGAGCCGGTCGTGTTCGGAGTGGAAAATCTGGTGGATGGTGGTCAGGCCGATGTTCTCGTTGACGCGGCCGTCACCGGCGATGAAGTGCGCGTTCAGCATTTCGTCGTCGTAGGTGCCGGGGGGCTGGCTGGCGAAGTCAGCCGAGGCCACAGTGTCGGCGTCGGGCACCGGCGCGACCGGCGGGGTTGCCGGGTTGTGGTCCGTGTCCTGTGGGGACGGGTCCGCGTTGTGCGCGATGTCCGTCAGGAACGGGGTGTCGAAGTACCGGACGTTGGCCGGCACCAGGGTGCCGAGGCCGCCGTTGTCGGCGCGGTCGGCTTCAACGAGTCCGGTCGCGGTTACGAACTGCGGCAGCCCGCGGGCGGGACCGGGGATGAACTTGCCGTAGGGGTCGACTGCGAGCTGCGGCACGTTGAGGACGTCCTTGTCCAGCAGTTGGATGCCGAGCAGGGTCTTTGCCTGTTCCTTGACGGTGGCCCAGGTTGCCATGCCGTTCGCGGCATTGGTGCCTGCCTCGCCGCCGAGCAGCTTGCCCGTGGACACCGGCTTGCCGTCGGGGTCGTTGACGTACTGGCGGACGAAGACCTGGTGGGACGGGTGCGAGGTGTAGGTCTGCGACTGGTCCACGTACGGGGAGTCCGTGTTGGTCGCATTCTGTTCATCGTCGGCCGTGCCCATGATGCCGTCGGGCCCGGGCTGGTTCTGTGCGCGGGTCAGCACCATGAAGCGCTGGTTGGCGGGCAGGTCGTCGGCGTTGCCGAAGACGTGGTCCGGCCCGGCGACCAGCGGGTCATCGTCCCGGAGCGGCACGAACACGTTGCCGCCGCTCTTGACGGTCTGGTCCACGCCGTGGTCGAAGAACTGGCCGAAGAGCGTGAACATCGAGTTGTAGGGTGGTGAGAGGCCGACGTCGGTGGTGACGTTCGGGATGAACAGCGTGTTGTGCGACGGCACGCAGCCGGCCGGAACACCAGCCACCGGCGGGCTGGCCAGCGGATCCGGGTCGGTGGTGCAGGGGTGAACGCCCACGTTGCCCTGGGTGCGGACCGGGAAGCCGGCGGCAGCCACGGCTGCAGGGTTGGTGGAGGTCTGGTCCACGATCAGGTTACTGATGTCGCGCGGCTTGCTGTCGAAAACGTTCCCGCTCTTTTGCTTGTAAGAGGTAGGGCCGGCGGGACCGAAACCGGCGGGCACGGGGTCTGCATCGTTGAAGACCGGCGTGGTGTAGCGGGGGAACTTCTGATCAGCGGCGCCATAGGTTTCACGCCCGGCCAGGAGGTTGTTGCAGGATCCGTCGACCGTACGGAGACCGTACGATGTCAGCGCATCGGGGATCTGGTTGGGACCCGAACCGATGAGGGCGCCACAGGGGCCGGTGGCCGACGTCGTGTTGGCCACATGGGCCTCGGCGATCTTGATCTGCTTGAGGATGAAGGCGAGGTCCGACGCCGTGACGGTGAAGCCCTGGCCAACCGGGGCGGTGACTGCCTGGGCGGCGATGGTCGCTGATTGGCCAAGGGCCGCGACCAGGGAGATGGCGACGCCGGCGGCGACCACACGGTTGGGGGCGCCGAAGAGGCTCCTCTGGCTCCCATATGCGTGCTTCGGGCGCCGTGGCGCTCCACGGGACGCCGTCCGATCACCTCCGATGGCTTTTATTGGGTGGAACGCTTTCATGACGCACCTGCCTATTTTGTTGAGTGGACGTTCTGATTGAACGTTGCATTGGACGGTGCCAGATTGCGGACGTTGCCTTACGGAAACCTTGGGCCGTTTTTGCCGGTCAGGACGCCTTTCGCATCGGCGCCGAGGGCTGCGCCCGGTGCTTACTAGGGCGATTCAACGGCGCGGCGGCCACGCCCTCCCCCAGATCAGGGGGTCCAACCCCGCCAGACAGCCGGCCCGGCCGGGGCTTTCCGCAGGTGGCCCTGCCTAGGCTCGCCCGCCGCTTGGAGCCCGCCTGCCGGCGCACCTGGCAGGCAGGCAATCCCGCGTGATTCTCAGGGAATTCCCAGCTGTTAACAAGCCTGTCCGAAGGATTGCTTTGGAACCTTGTCCCCAGTTGCCACACAGATTCGTGGGACTGCCGCTAGGAAGGCCCCGCACGTCCTCACACCGAGGTGTGCGGGGCACTCTCCTCATGAGGGCACAGGAGGGACGCCTACTGACCGGAACCAGCATCTCCCTGCCCGCCTAATCCCTACTTTTCGGTACACCTAAATCTCGGCTATCCTCGTCTTATCGGTACCCCCAATGACGAGGATGAATGATGGCTGTTTCGACCCTTTCAGAACGCACCGCACCTGCCCGGGTCTGGTCGCGCCTGCTGTTGCTGGGTCCGGCGTTCGTGGCGGCCATCGCCTACGTCGATCCGGGCAACGTGGCGGCGAACCTGACGGCCGGGGCGAGCTACGGTTACCTGCTGGTCTGGGTGCTCGTGGCAGCCAACGCCATGGCCGTGCTGGTGCAATACCAGTCCGCCAAGCTGGGTCTGGCCACCGGCATGAGCCTTCCCGAGATCCTGGGCAAGCGGCTGGGTAACCGACGCCGGCGGGCGTATTGGGCCCAGGCGGAAATAGTGGCCGGAGCCACCGATATGGCAGAGGTGATTGGTGGAGCTGTCGCACTGAACCTGCTGTTTGGACTTCCCCTGCTGGCCGGTGGCATCATCATCGGCCTCGCGTCGATGCTGCTGCTGTCTCTGCAGTCGAACAGGAGCCAGAAGTCGTTTGAAGTGGCCATCCTGATCCTGCTCGGCGTGATCGCCGTCGGGTTTGTGTCCGGCCTGTTCGTGAATCCGCCGGACGCCGGCAACGCCCTGACCGGCCTGGTGCCGCGCTTCGAGGGAACGGACACCATCCTGCTCGCCGCGAGCATGCTTGGCGCGACGGTGATGCCCCACGCCATTTACCTGCATTCCGCCCTCGCCCGTGACCGGCACGGCTTCTCCGAGAACCCTGTGGTCCGGACCCGCCTGATCCGCGCCACCCGGTTCGACGTGGCCGGCGCCCTGCTGCTTGCCGGCGTCGTCAACATCGCCATGCTGCTGCTGGCAGCGTCCAGCCTGCGCGGCGTGGAAGGGACAGACACCATCGCCGGCGCGCATGCGGCCGTGACGTCGGCACTGGGCCCGGCGATCGGCGTCGTGTTCGCCATCGGACTGCTTGCCTCGGGCCTGGCCTCCACTTCCGTCGGCTGCTACGCCGGCGCCACCATCATGGGCGGCCTGCTGAAGGTCCGAATTCCACTGCTGACGCGTCGGGTGATCACCCTGATTCCGGCGCTGGTGATCCTCGGAGCGGGCATCGAGCCGACGCTGGCGCTGGTCCTGAGCCAGGTGCTCCTCAGTTTCGGTATCCCGTTCGCGCTGATTCCGCTGATCCGGCTCACCGGGAAGCGCGAAGTCATGGGCATCCACACCGATTCCACGCCGCTGAAGATCGCCGGCTGGACCAGCGCCACGCTCATCGTCGGCCTGAACTGCGTGCTGATCGTCCTGACAGTGCTCGGCGTGTCCTGACGTCCCGCCTCACCTCTGGAAGGGTCCTGCCCGCTCCGGGAGGTACTGCCATTACCCGTATCAACAGCCACTCCCGCGCCAGCCGGCAGTGCGGTTAGCTGGAGGGGTGACAGTCCACCAACGGAAGGTAGATCCCATGACTACATGGCTCATCACAGGCTGCTCAACGGGACTCGGCCGGGCCCTCGCCCAGGCAGTGCTCGCCCACGGCCACAACGCCGTGGTCACCGCACGGAACGTCAACGCGGTGAAGGACGTCGCAGCCGAGTTCCCTGACACCGCCCTGGCCCTCCCCCTCGATGTCACCGACAAGGAACAGATCAGCTCGGCGGTGCAGCAGGCGCAGTCCCGGTTCGGCAGCATCGACGTCCTGGTCAACAACGCCGGCTACGGCTACCGTGCCGCCGTGGAAGAAGCGGACGACGCCGACATCCGCCAGCTGTTCGACACGAACCTTTTCAGCGCCGTCGACATGATCAAAGCAGTCCTGCCGGACATGCGTGCAAAGCGGGCGGGGGCGATCCTGAACATCTCTTCGATCGGCGCGCGCATCTCGCCTGCCGGTTCCGGCTACTACTCCGCCACCAAGGCGGCCCTGGAGGGCCTTTCGGGTTCGCTGCACAAGGAACTTCAGCCGCTCGGCATCAGTGTCACCGCCATCGAACCCGGCGCGTTCCGCACCGACTTCGCCGGCCGTTCGCTTGCGCAGTCCGTAACGGCGATTCCGGACTACGCGGAGACGGCCGGCAAGCGCCGCAAGGAACATGACACCGTCCATGGCACGCAGCCCGGGGACCCGGGCAAGGCAGCGAAGGCGATCATCGCCGTCGTCGAAAGCCCCAACCCGCCGTCGCTGCTGGTTCTCGGCCAGGACGCCTACGGTGCATTTGCCGCCGTCGCAGACGCGCAGCGCGCGGAGCTGGACCAGTGGCGCGAACTGGGCCTCAGCACGGGCATCGAAGGATAACAACCGGCACGGCTTGGCGGTGCCTGGCTGCCGGCCCCGCATGCGAGAATCGGCGGATGGATGATCCGGAGGCCCCCTTAGTTGACTGGCCTTCGCTGCTTTTCGCACTCCTCACCGATTCTGTTGTTGTCTGGGGGCCGGCGGCCGCCACGTACTCTCTTGCACCAGGACACCAGGTCCCGGCCGCCGTCGCTCTCGTGCTGGTGGCGAGTGCAGTGAACTGGGCGCTCTACTCCCGCGGAACGACGCTCGGCACCTACCTCGGCGGCTTCCGTCTCCGGACGCGGCGGCGTCAGGCGCCAGGGCGGCGGTATGGCCTCGCGCTTGCCGCCATCAACCTTGGTTCCCTACCCGCGCTGGCGGTGCTGGTCGCCATCAGCTACGCGCCTGTATCCGATGCCTCAGGCCCGTTGGGAAGGGCCGACAGCTACCCTCTCCTTGGCGAGCAAATCCGACGGCGCCGATTCCTGCAGGCCGCCGATGATTACTGGGAGCGCTGGAGCTGACGGTCGCTCGCCCGCCGCCTACTCGGCTTCGAAGCCGAGGCGGTCGCGGACAAGCTTCGCGACGACGGCGGCGTGCTGGTTCTTGTCCGATCGGGCTTCCGGCGTCAGCGTCGCCAGATATGCGACGTAAGCAGCTGTCCGGGTGTCGTATGCCGCGGCGCGCGTTTCGAGTGCGAGGGCAAGGGTGGCGTGGGCCTGGGCCAGCCTGATCTGCAGTTCGGCGTCGACGTCGGCGCCTGAGAGCGCCTGCTCGGCGGCGGAGAGAAAGGACCGGGCGACGTCGGCGTGCTCGTTCGCGGCGCGCTGGCCAAGGTCTGGCTGCATTGGAACTGCCTCTCTTTGTTCAGCTCCAGGCTCAACCCGCGACCTGCGGACGCGGGATGTGGAGTAAGCCTAAAGCACAGTGTCCGGCTCCGTTATACCCCCTGCCTGTCTCGTCAGGACAGACCAGCCGCGATGTCTTCGACAGCGTAGATGAGTGCGGCCATTGATTCCGGGCCGCCATGCCCTTCGTTCTCGACGACGATGAGCCGGCTCCCTTCCCAGCGCTGATGAAGCTTCCATGGCGTGATGACAGGGCCGCTCACGTCTTTCCGGCCGTGAATGAGATAGCCGGGAATTCCGTTGAGCTGGTGGACCCTTTCCATGATGGCCTGCCCGCCGGTGAGAAAAGCGTCCTGGGACCAGTAGTGGGTGACAAGAACGGCGAAGGTCATGCGCCTGCGGGCGTCGTCGAACATCGCGCCGGGCTGCCACAGCGGATCCAGCGAGATGTGCGTCGACTCCCACCGGTCCCATGCCAGGGCTGCAGCCCCGGCGTCGTCCCGGTCTTGGCCCGCCAGCCTGCGGGCGTAAGCGTCAACCACCCGTTCCCCGGGCCGGCACTTGGCCTGGCTTGAGAACTCCGCCCATGCCTCAGGGAAGATCCGGCCCACGCCCTCGGTGATCCACTGAACCTCGTCACGGCTCGTCGTGGTCACGGCCATCAGCGCGACCCCATGCACACGGTTCCGGTGCTGAAGCGCATATGCCAGGGCGAGCGTGCTGCCCCATGACACCCCCGTGACGATCCATTTCTCTACCCCGAGGTGCTGGCGTACGGCCTCGATGTCCCCGATCAGGGCCTGGGTGGTGTTGGCCGGCAGGGAGCCCAGGTCGTCCTGGACGGCCGGCGTGCTCATCCCACAGCCGCGCTGGTGCAGGCCGATGGTCCGGAATCTTGAAGCGTCATGGCGGGTCCGGTAGCCCTGGCCCGGAGAAGCGCCGGGGCCGCCATGGAGGAAGAGCACGGGAATCCCCGCCGGACTCCCCGACGTCTCCCAATAGATTTCCGCCCCGCGGACTTTTACCCGGCCGGCGTTCTCCCCTGTCATTCAGCCAAGGCTACGAGATGGACCGCGGCAAGGGTAGGGTCGGTGCAGGCGTCGGATTGGGAATGGGGGAACCGATGAGGCTTGAGGGCAGTGGCGTCGGAAATGTGGTGGAACGGACTGCCGTAACGCACCGGCCCGCGTCGGCCCGCCCGCTCGCCGTGGCCCTGTGGCTGTTTGCTGCCGGAACACTCGCATGGCTGCTGGTTGCCGGAGCCACCAAAACCGCAGCCGACGCAGCGCCCTGGCTGGTGCTGGTGTCGTGGTTCGCCTATGTCGCCCAGTGGCGGCCGTGCCTGCGCGCTGACGGCCACGGGTTTGAAGTGATCAACGGTTTGCGCTGCCACCGGATACCGTTCGCGGCGATCGAGGACATCGAGGTCCGCTACACTACGGTCATCTGTGCATCCGGCAAGAGGTACGTCTGTTGGGGTGCTCCCACGCCTCCGACTGCGTTTGGGTCCGGGTTCCAGCATGTCAGCGACTTGAAAAGCCGCCCATACACCATCCTGCCGAGCAACGAACGGATCAGCCAGCCTGAGACGGTAACCGGACGCGACGCCATTGTGGCCGCGTGGCATAACGCCCGCTATGCCGGAATCACCCGCGGCCCGGATGGAGTCACGTCGAGCTGGAACATACCTGCGATCGCCGTAGGAGTTCTTGCAGTCCTGTCGGTGGTTGTTGCGGCGTGCTTCTAGGCACCTGCCTGTCTTGGAGCGCGCGCGTCCAGGCCGCACACGATTCTCCGGATCGATCGGTAGGCTCGTGTGGTGACAGACGTGCGGGTTCAGGCCGCCTACTCCGATCGTGCGGCGGAATACACAGCCCTTTTCGGGTCGGCTGACACAGCCCATGAGCAGGATCGGCTGCTTATTTCGCGCTGGGCACAGTCACTTGGTGGTCCAGCTGTAGACGCAGGTTGCGGTCCCCCCGCCGAAGTGTCTCTCGTTCTTGGCGAGTTCGCCCGTTGCATCAGGACAGGGGGCAGCATTCTCCTCGGATTCTTCAATGGGCCGGCTGGCGAATCATTCCCGCACGCAGTCACCACCGCGTACTACTGGTCCGTGGACGCCATGAGTCAGCACCTCGTCGCCGCCGGCTTTGAAGTCCAAGAAATCCACGCCCGCAGCGAAGCGGAAAATCGCCCGCACGCGGCCATAGTCGCCGTCCGGACCACCCCATAGGATCACTAGGGAGGCGGCGACCCGCGAACAACCCCGAGAGGAACCACATGGCCCACGCTGAAAACGAAGTGACCATCAACCGGCCCGCTACGGAGGTGTTCGCATTCCTGGCTGACGGACTGAACAATCCAAAGTGGCGGACCGGCGTGCAAAGCATTGCGCTCAAGGAGGGCGTGGCGGGTGAATCCGGTGCCGTCTACAGCCAGACTCTGACCGGGCCGAAGGGACGGCCCCTGCAGGGCGACTACAAGATCACCGATGCCCAGCCCGGGCGGCTCTTGGCCTTTCAGGTGGTTGCTGGTCCGGCGCGCCCGGTCGGCAGGTACGCGCTGACGGAGACCGGCGACGGTACCCGGGTCCATTTCAGTCTTGACCTCAAGCTGCCGGTCCTCATGCGGGTCCTGGACTCCCTCGTGACGAAGACCATGGAGTCCGAGGTCGCCCAGCTCAGGAACCTCAAAGAAATCATCGAGGCCGGCTAGGTTTCTGCCCGGCAACACTCTGACGGTGCCGGCCGCCTGCCTGCGGCTTACAGTCGGATGTGGCGGAACAGCGCCGCAGTCCCCATGCCGCCGGCGATGCTGATCATGGCCAGGGCCAGCTTTCCCGCAGGGGCCGCGGCAGGTTCCTGCCGGGCCTGCGCCAGCAGCCGGGTGACCAGCACGGCACCGGACGCGCCATACGCGTGACCCAATGCCAGCGCCCCGCCGTCGGCGTTGGCGCGGAGCGGATCAATGCCCAGGTGGTCCAGGCACGCGAGCGTCTGCGAGGCGAACGCCTCGTTGAATTCCACGAAGTCCACGTCTGCCGCGTCCACGGCCTGCGCGGCCAGCAACCGTGCGGCGGCGGCTGCGGCACCGATGCCCAGCAGATGCGGTTCCACCCCGGCTGTGTCCGTGCCCAGCACGGCCAGCCCGTCGGCAGCGCCCAGTTCCCGGGCCCTGGCCAGGGAGGTGATGACGACGGCGGCCGCCCCGTCCGCGTCGAAGCACGAGTTTCCGGCGGTGACAGTCCCGGACTCCACGAACGCCGCGGGAAACCGGGCCATCAGGGCCTCGCTGAGTTTGGGGCGGGGGCCGTCGTCGTCCGTCACTGACGCCGTGACCGCTCCGGAAGCACCAGGCAGAGCCACCGTCTCCCGCACAAACGTGCCTGCGGCCTGCGCGGCCACCGCCCTGCGGTGGCTGTAGAGCGCAAATTCGTCCTGCCGGACCCGGCTGATGCCGTACTCCCTCGCCACATTCTCGGCAGCGACGCCCATGTCCGGATCGCCATGGCCGTGCGGCGCAAACTGGGCGCGGCTGAAGAAGGCAGGTTCGCCGTCGTCGTTCCGGTGCGCACGCAGCGGCGCGGTGCTGATGCTCTCAACGCCGCCCGCAAGATAGGTGCCGCCACCGGCCGCGACGAGCCGCGACGCGAGGACGATGGCGTCCAGGCCCGAGCCGCATTGCCGGTCAACCGTCAGGCCGGGAACGGTGACGGGCAAACCGGACTCGAGGGCCGCAAGCCGCGCGACATTGCCGCCGGCGCCCACAGCATTGCCGATGACCACGTCCGCCACATCGCCCGCGCCAACCCCTGTTTCGGCAAGCAGCGCCGTGAGGACCGGGGCCAGCAGCTCATGGGAGCGCAGGTGCTTCAGCGCGCCGTTCGCCCGGCAGACGGGTGTGCGCAGCGCGGCGATGACCACCGGCTGCCGCTCGTCGGGGAGCACGGGCCCCACGCCGGAAGACATGCTAGACAAGGTGCCGGACCCGGCTGTCACGGGCCGCGATCCAGTCGAGCAGCAGGCGGCGGCTGACCTTGCCGCGGTCCGTCACCGGAAGTTCGTCGAGCGCGTAGTACTGCAGAGGCCGCTTGTCCTTGGCCAGGACGTCCTCCAGTCCGGTCTTGAGCTGCGTGGCCGTGACCCCGCCATGCGACGGAACAATGCCCGCCACCACGCGCTGGCCGCGGAGGTCATCATCCATTCCGGCGGCAATGGCCGATGCCACCCCGGGGACTGAGGACAGCGCCAGCTCCACCTCGTGCGGGTAGACGTTCTTGCCTGCGGTGATGATCATGTCGGCGCGGCGGCCGAGGATGTGCAGCACCCCGTCCGACAGGTAGCCCTGGTCCCCCACGGTGAACCAGCCGTCGAAGCAGCGCAGCGCCTGGCCGTCGTCGCCCCAGAGGTAGCCGTTGCTGACCATCCCGCTTTGTACGCTGATGTTGCCGGCCGCCCCGTCGGGGAGCTCCATGCCGGCGTCGTCCAGGATCCGCACCTCGACGCCCGGGAACGGCCGGCCGATCGCGGTGCTGCCGGCGGCGAACGGCTCCCCCGCCGCCAGACCGGCGCCGGAGACGAAGCTCAGCTCCGAGGCGCCGTAGTACTCGAAGATGGTGGCATGCGGGGCCCACCGGCGGGCGGCCTCCAGCGTGCGCGCGTCCAGCTTCGAGCCCGCACAGATGATGGTCCGGACACCCGACGCGTCCACGCAGCCCAGCAGTCCGCGTTCGCTGAGCAGACGCAGCATGGTGGGAACCAGCACCAGCCGGGTGATGCCGTCGTGGGTGATCGCGGCGTGGACGTCCCCGACGTCGAAGGATTCAAGGGTGTGGAACTCAGAGCCGGCGTAGAGGCACTCGGCCAGGGCGTAGAGGTTGAGGCTTGCGGCCAGCGGGCCAGGCGCCAGCGTTTTGTCCTGCTGGCTGAGCCCGAAAAACTCCATCGAGGCTTCGAAGGACTCCTGCCAGGAACGCCGCGAACGGGTAAATGCCTTGGGCACGGAGGTGGTCCCGGAGGTCAGACCGATGAGGAACGAGGCCGCAGGGTTGCCGTCTGCCAGTTCAATGCCGGCGCTCCCGGGAACAGGGTCAACGCCGCTTCCCAGGCGCTGGACGATCTCGTCCTGAAGGGCTTCGGGCCAGGTCGGGTCCAGGACAGCGCATTCACGGTCACCGGCAACGGCGGCGGCGAAATCAACCGCGAACCGGGTGGAATTGGGCTTGGCGAGGACGGTGATTGGAGCCGTGGTGCCGGCTGCAGCGGCCTGCGCACCGTCGCGCAGTCCGGCCCAGCTGAGCCGTTTTCCGGCCACGACGACGGCGGTGTCGTCGGGGCGTTCATCGGCCCAACGCTGAAGGTTGTTGAGAAAAGGCATCGGATCAACTTTACCGGGCTGAACCCGCCACTGCCCTGCGGTGAAGACTATTGTGACAACATGAGCTTCAATGACGGGGTCGAGCTGGACCCATCCCAGGTGGAAGACCGCCGCGGCGGTGGACTTGGCCGCGGCACAAAGATCGGCGGAGGCATCGGGGGCGGCGTCGTCCTGCTCCTTGCGGCCCTGTTCGGCATCAACCCGCAGCTGCTTGGCGGACTCCTGGGCACCGGGCAGGAACAGCCCGCCCAGAGCACGGGAACGCCCCTCACCCAGTGCAAGCTGGGTTCCGACGCGGACAAGGACCTCGACTGCCGGATTGCCGGGACGGTGAACAGCCTCAACGCGTTCTGGCCGGCCTATCTCGCGGACTACAACGTGAAGTACCCGCGGCCGAAGGCTGTGCTGTTCGAGGGTGCCACGCGCACCGGCTGCGGCACGGCCACGTCCGAGGTGGGCCCGTTCTACTGCCCGCCGGACACCACCGCCTACTTCGATCCCGGGTTCTTCCAGGACCTCGTGACCCGCTTCGGTTCCTCGGGCGGCCCGCTGGCCCAGGAATACGTGGTGGCCCACGAGTTCGGCCACCACATCCAGAACATCCTCGGCGACCTGGACAAGGCCCAGCAGGACCCGCAGGGCGCAGGCTCCGGCGCCGTCCGGGTGGAGCTGCAGGCCGACTGCTATGCGGGGCTCTGGACCCGGTACGCCACCACCCAGAAGGACCCGAAGACCGGCAAGCCGTTCCTGGAGCCGCTCAAGCAGCAGGACCTGAACGACGCCCTCTCGGCCGCCTCCGCCGTCGGCGACGACCGGATCCAGAAAGCCGCCACGGGACGCGTCAGCCCCGAAGGCTGGACGCACGGGTCCAGCGCGCAGCGGCAGAAGTGGTTCTACCAGGGCTACAAGACCGGCGACATCAACCAGTGCGACACGTTCAGCGCCGCGACGCTCTAAAACCTGACCGACTGCTCCGTAGGTGCCCTTTTGACCGGTCAAAAGGGCACCTACGGAGCAGTC
>NZ_JBHTSL010000073.1:0-26518 GCF_042795115.1 Arthrobacter sp. NPDC056493
CTGTTGTAGTGGGGGTGAGGAGTTGCCGGAGCTCAGAGGGAACCGGTGGTGAACGTCCATCGGGCGGACTTCAGCGGGTTGCCCGCCAGGTCGCGGACCGCGGCGGTTCCGCCGGTCACGCTGACCGTGTACGCGGTCCGCGCGGCCAGGGCCGCCGAGGGGTTCAGGATCCACTGGTTCGTGGTGGCGTTGCGGGAAACGGTGGCGGTCACCCTGGCGCCGGTGGCGGCGTTCTTCAGCGTGACGGTGCCGGTGGTTGCTCCCTGGATGGCCTCGCTGAAGGTCACCGCGATGTTGTTGGCGCGGCGTACCAGCGTGGCGCCCGGTCGTGGTGTCATGGCCGTGATGACGGGGGCCGGGCCGGTGGTGAACGTCCAGCTGCCCGTCACGAAGGGGGTGCCCGCGGCGTCGCGGACAGCGGCGGCTCCGCCGGTCAGCGTGGCCGTGTACTTGGCGTCGTTGGCAAGATTGGCCGCCGGGTTCAGCGTCGCGGTGTGCGTGCCGGCGTCGTAGCTGACGGCGGCGGGCACTGTTGCTCCCGAGGCGTTCCGGAGGACGAAGGTGGAACCGCTAACGCCCCGGACAGCGGTGCCGAACGTGGCGGTGACGTTGGCTGCCACGGCGACGGCGGAGGACTTGGCTGCCGGGCTGAGCGATGTCACGGCCGGCGCGGCCAGGACCACGGCGGCGGGGTTGGTGAACAGCAGGCGGTTGGGGGTTCCCGCGGTGGCTGCGGAGACGGCTCCGGGGGTGGCAGCGGAAAGCAGCTTCGCCGCCACGTCCGCAGGGAGCAGTCCCGGCGACCGGGACAGCAGCACGGCTGCGGCGCCGGCCACGTGCGGGGACGCCATCGACGTGCCGCTCATCAGGGCCGTGGCCGTGGCGGAGGCAGGGGAAGCTGACTTGATGCCGACGCCCGGCGCGTACAGGTCAACGCAGCTACCGTAGTTGGAGAAGGACGCCTGCTTGTCCGCGGAGTCGCTCGCGGCGACGGTCAGCGCGCCGGCAACGCGGGCCGGGGAGCTGTTGCAGGCATCGGCGGCGGAGTTACCGGCGGCGACTACCGCGGTCACGCCGTCGTTGATGATGCCCTGCACCGCGGCGTCCACCATGGCGCTGGCGGTGCTGCCGAGGCTCAGGTTGGCCACGGCCGGGGTTCCGGCCTGGTGGTTGGAAGCGACCCACTCCAGCCCGGCGATGACGTCCGAGTTGAAGCCCGATCCGTTGCAGTCCAGCACGCGGACGGGGATCACGGTGGCCGCCTTGGCCACGCCGTAGGTCTTTCCCGCGATGGTGCCGGCAACGTGCGTGCCGTGTCCGTTGCAGTCCCCGGTGCCCAGCCCGTCGGAAATTGCCGTCCACCCCTGCGCGACGCGGCCGCCAAACTCCGCGTGCGCAGACAGCACGCCGGAGTCAATTACGTAGGCGTTCACGCCGGCACCGGAGGAGGGCGCGGTGTACGTCCCGGAAAGCGGGAGGGCGCGCTGGTCGATGCGGTCCAGGCCCCAGGTTGCGGACTGCTGGGTATCGGCGGCCGTCACCGAGGCATCCAGTTCGACGGCGGCGACGCCCGCCGAGCGCTTCAGTTCCGCGGCCTGTCCCGGCGTCGCCGTCACCACGGCGCCGCGGATGGCCTTGGCGAAGGTGCGTCCGATGCCGATGTTCCGCGAGCGAAGGTTCCGCACGGCCGAGGAAACGTCGGTCCCGGCGGAGTAGCGCACGATGTAGCGGGCAGGAGCAGCCGCCTGGGTTTCCGCGGCGGCAGTGCCGGTGCCGGCAATGCCCGGCGAGACTACTGCGAAGGCGGCGGCAAAGCCCGTCAGCAGCAGCGAGGCCAGGGCAGGACGGAGAACAGACGAAGCGCGAATTTTGGGGTTCCTTCGAAAGCTGGGGGCCGGCGGGGAAAGCCAGTGGAAGGCCTGCATCCAGTGTATTTTCCGCACCCCCGCGCCGGCCCGCAGCTGCACGGAAGCTTCGATAAAGCTTCGGCTGCTGCGGAAAAACCGGCGTAACCCTGCGGTTGCTTGCTCACGGGGAGCCGGCCGGCGAGTCCGTGCGGGGAAGGCCTAGATCCAGTTGTTGTGCTTGAAGGCGGCATACAGGGCTATGCCCATGCCGATCATCAGCCCTATCGCCATGGGATAGCCGAAGATCCAGTCGAGTTCAGGCATCGTATGGAAGTTCATCCCGTAAATGGTGCCGATGAGCGTCGGCGCGAAGAGTATGGCCGCCCAGGAAGAGATTCTCTTGACCTGCTCGCTCTGCGCGAAGCTGGACTCGGTGAGGCGGCGCATCTCGTCGTTCTGGCGCTGGGCCACGAGGGCTGCGTTGACCGCGAGCGCGTTCTGCAGCAGCGCCCGGAAGGACGCGATCCGGTCGTTGAGCCGCAGGACATGGTCCAGCACGTCGCGGAGGTGGTCCTGCAGCTCAGGGCCGGGGTGGTGGTCCGGCGCTCCGGTGATCAGGGCCTGCAGGATTCCGGCCAGCGGCCCCGTGGCGCGCTGCACGGTGATGACCTGGCGGGACAGTTCGTAGATGCGGCGGGACACCTCCGGGTCTGCGCCGAACAGCTCGTCCTCGATCTCGTCGATGTCGTTTTCCAGGCCTGCCGCGACCGGTTCGTACTCGTCCACCACCTGGTCCAGGATGGCGTAGAGCACGGCGTCGGGGCCGAGGGCCAGGAACTCCGGCTGGGATTCCATTCGGCGGCGGACCCGCGCCAGGTCCGGCGACTCCGCGCGGCGGACGGTGACCACGAAATCCGGCCCGGCAAAAACGTGGATCTCGCCGAACTCCACCTTTTCGACGTCGTCGAGGTACCGTGCCGGACGCAGGACCAGGAAGAGCGTTTCACCATAGTGCTCAAGCTTGGCGCGCTGGTGTCCGGTGAGCGCGTCCTCCACCGCCAGCGGGCTGAGGTCGAACTCGTCGGCCACCGACCGCAGCTCGTGGGGGTCCGGCCGGTAGAGCCCGATCCAGGCCATTCCCTCCCGCTGCCGCAGCAGGAAGTACGTCTCCTCCAGCCCGTCCGGATCCGCCGTCCGGCGTCCGGCCACGTACACGGCGTTATCAACAATGGCCATGGCAGCGCCTCCTCAGGTGGACCGGCATCCCATGGCAGTGACGTTAGCCCTTCCAGACCGCCGTGCCAATACGGCGCCATGCCGATACGACACCCCCACACGAAAAGCCGCCGGCGCAGGGCTGGCGGCTTGGATGCTGGCTCCCGTGTTCGCCCGGGTCAGATCCTGGCGTGGAGGCCGCGGCTGACCGGACGCCCGAAGGAGGCCGCGCCGAGGAATTCAACGGCCACAAACGGTTCCGAGCCCACCACCCATTCATCGTGCCCGGGCGGAATCGCGTAGGTGTCATTGGCCCTGATCACAGAGCGGACCCCCTCGGGCGTTTCCACCTCTATGACGCCGGAGAGGCAGAATCCCAGGTGGTTGTGCTGGCAGAAGGGGGTCTGTTCCGTGGGTTTGGTGCATTCGGACCAGCGCCAGCCGGGGGCGAGGATCAGCCGGGCAACGGAGAAGTCGTTGACGCTGACCAGGTCCACCTCGGCTTTGTCCGGGCATCTCTTCTTGTCCGGGTCATCGAAGGACTTGACGGCAAGGGCGGTAATGAAATTGGCGGTCATGGACGGTACCTGCAGATTTGGTTGAGACCTGAAATTTGAAGGCGGCTTCGGGAGAAGCACCACGCTGGCGGCGTGCGGGCTGCCGCCGAGGCGTGACCGTGCAGCAGCCGCATCATTTTTGGTGCGGCTGCCCCCTCACCGCACGCACACGCAACAGATCAAATGTTGACGTAGTTCAACGGTAGACCTCTGCGGGGCGAAGTCAATGGGAAAAGTTGCTGCGGTTATGTGCCGTAGATCTTCACGAAATTCCGCAGGATCTTCATCGGTTCGGTGGCGGTGAAGATCCGGGCTTCCGCCATCAGCGCCTCGGCGGATTCGGGCGGGAAGTATCCGGCGTGGCGGTAGATATCGATCCTGGTCACCAGCCCTTCGGCGTCAAGTTCCGGATGGAACTGCGTGGCGTACAGGTTCTGCTTGACCCGGAACATGTGCACGGGGCAGGCGGCGGAGCTCGCCAGCAGCACCGCGTGCGGCGGCAGCACCGTGCACCCTTCCTTGTGGCCCGTGAAGGCGGTGAACTGCGCCGGCATCCCGGCCAGCAGCGGATCCTGCAGGCCTTCCGGGCTCAGGCTGATGGTCACGCCGCCCAACTGCTCGCCGTACGTCCGGTCGATCACGGCGCCCTGGTGCAGGCCAAGGGTGCCGACCCCGTAGCAGGCGCCCAGGAACGGGAAGTCCTCCGCCACGATCCGGTCCAGCAGTGCAGAGAGTTCGCGCTCCACGCGGTGCTGGGCTTCGCTCTTCTTTTCGGGCGGGTCGCTCGAGGTGAACGGGCTGCCGCCCACGATGATGCCGGAGTAGTCATGGAGGTCCAGCTCCGGCAGCGCAGCCCGCTCCATCCGGATCCGTGTCAGCTGGTGCGGTTCCAGCCCGCCAAAGCGAAGGTACGCCTCGTATTCGTCCTCCGCGGCCACGTCCTCGGCCCGCGATGCGAGCAGCAGAAACGGTTTCACAATGCCTACTTCAGCAGGGCGACGTCGGACACGAGGGTGATGTGGTCCAGCATGGCTGCCGCGGCGGCTTCCGGATCCTGGACCCGGATGGCGTCCGCGATCTTGCGGTGGGATGCCAGCGACTGCTCCGGCCGGCCGGGCTGCCCCAGCGACTCGAGCCGCGTCTCCAGGATCATCTCCGCAATGAAGGTCATCAGCTGTGCGAGCACACCGGAGTGCGCGGCGGCGGTGATGGCCTGGTGGAACAGTTCGTCGCCGTGGGCACCCTTGGCACCGGCGGCCACCTCCTCCGCCATGACCTCCAGGGCCTTGTCGATGGCCCGCATGTCCTCGTCCGTCCGTCGCTCGGCAGCAAGCTCGGCCAGCTTGACCTCGAGCGTGCTGCGGGCCTCGACAATCTCGGGAAGGCGGCTGCGGTGCTCGCGCAGCCCCTTGAGCACGGAGGGAACGTTGGGCCGGTAGACGAGCACCGCCCCGGTCCCGTGCTGGACATCGATCACGCCCAGGACCTCCAGGGCCACCAGCGCCTGGGCAAGCGTGGCCCGGGAAACGCCCAGCCGCTCGGCCAGGTCCCGCTCGGCGGGAAGGGTGTCTCCAGGCCCCAGCTGCGCGGACTCGATGAAATCCATGAGCTGCTCCACGAGCTGTTCGTAGAGCCGGGGCCGGGCGACACGGGAAATCTGTTGCGTTGCTGTCTTCCTGGGCATGCGCGTCCTTCCGGCGATCTGGCTCCAGCTTAGCGGAGGAATATTGACAAAGTCACCTAGTGTCTAGGAGGCTAGGCCAGTGAGCTTGTAAGCCACATCACATCAACTCTCACCCCGGAGGCACAACGATGTCCGCTCCCGTCCTCTCCATCATCATCCTGGCGGTGATGTTCCTGCTGGCCACGGTCCTGCCCCTCAATATGGGCGCCCTGGCTTTCGTAGGCGCGTTCCTGCTGGGCTCGGTGGTGCTCGGAATGTCCACCAGCGATATTCTCGCCAACTTCCCCGGCGGCCTGTTCCTGACGATTGTCGGGGTCACCTATCTCTTCGCGATCGCCCAGAACAACGGAACCATCGACCTGCTGGTCCGCGGCGCGGTCCGAATGGTGGGCAGCAAGGTGGCGCTCATCCCCTGGGTCATGTTCGCCATCACGGCGGTCATCACGGCCGTCGGCGCCCTTTCCCCCGCCGCCGTCGCGATCATCGCGCCGATCGCCCTGAGCTTCGCCGCAAAGCACAAGATCAACCCGCTGATGATGGGCATGATGGTGATCCACGGGGCGCAGGCCGGTGGCTTCTCCCCGATCGCCGTCTACGGCGTCACGGTCAACGGGATCATCGCCAAGACGGATCTGGAAGCCAGCCCGATGGCGATCTTCCTCGCCAGCTTCATCTTCAACCTGGCCATCGCCGTGGTGCTCTTCATCGTCCTGGGCGGCAGTAAACTGCTCTCCACCAAGACCGGCCGGCTCGTTGAACAGGCCGCTGAGTCCAGGATGGCCGTCAGCGTCGGGGCCCGCGCCGCCGGTGCCACCCTGAGGGGCTCCGGCACCGACATCTCCTCCTCCGGCGTCGCAGCCAAGGGAACCTCCGGCTCCACTTCCGCCGCCAAGTCCGCCGAAGCCGGCGGCGCCCGCGCCACGGTTCCGCAGCTGGTCACCATCGCCGGCCTGATCGCCCTGGCCGTCATCTCGCTGGGCTTCAAGGTGGACGTCGGCTTCGTCTCCATCACCATCGCCATGGTCCTGGCCCTCGTTTCACCGGCCGCCCAGAAGGGCGCCATCAACAAGATCAGCTGGTCCACCGTCCTGCTCATCTGCGGCATGCTCACGTTCGTGGGCGTCCTCGAGGAAGCCGGCACCATCAAGTTCGTCTCCGACGGCGTCGCCCACCTCGGAATGCCGCTGCTCGCGGCCCTGCTGATCTGCTACATCGGCGCCATTGTGTCGGCCTTCGCTTCCTCCACGGCCATCCTGGCCGCGCTCATCCCGCTGGCCGTCCCGTTCCTGTCCAGCGGCGAAATAGGTGCCGTCGGCGTGATCGCCGCCTTGGCCGTCGCCGCCACCATCGTGGACGTCTCGCCGTTCTCGACCAACGGTGCGCTGGTACTCGCCAACGCCCCGGAGGACGTGGACAAGGACAAGTTCTACAAGCAGATCCTGGCCTACAGCGGCATCGTCGTCATCGCCGGACCCGCCATCGCCTGGCTGGTCATGGTGCTCCCCGGCTGGATGTAGCCGGCCCGAACAGCACCAGCAGCCCCTCCAAGCAAGTGAAGGAACACCCAGCATGAGCCATGAATCCACGCCCCAGGCCGAAGGGCCCCTCGCCGGCTACCTTGTGGTGGACCTGAGCCGCGCACTGGCCGGACCCCACGCCGGCATGATGCTCGCGGACCTCGGCGCACGGGTCATCAAGGTTGAGAACCCCGGCACCGGAGACGATACGCGCGGCTGGGGGCCGCCGTTCGTCGGTCCCGAGGACGATCCCCAGGCCACGTACTTCCTCTCCTGCAACCGCAACAAGGAATCCATCGCCCTGGACCTGAAGAGCGACGACGGGCGGACGGTGCTGCGTGAACTGCTCGAACGCGCCGACGTGGTCATCGAAAACTTCCGCCCCGGCGTGCTGGACCGGCTCGGCTTCTCCGCCGCAGAGATGCACGCGCTGAACCCCGCCCTGGTGGTCCTGTCCATCACCGGTTTCGGCCACGACGGCCCCGAATCACGCCGCAGCGGCTACGACCAGATCCTGCAGGGGGAGGCCGGGCTGATGTCCCTGACCGGTTCCGGTCCGGACGATCCGCAGCGGGTAGGCGTTCCCATCGCGGACCTGCTCTCGGGCATGTACGGGGCGTTCGGCACGCTGGCGGCACTGCTGCAGCGCGAACGGACCGGGCAGGGGCAGATCGTCCGGACCTCGCTGCTCGCGGCGCTGATCGGTGTGCACGCGTTCCAGGGCACCCGCGCCACCGTTGCCGGTGAGGTACCCAAGGCCCAAGGCAACCACCATCCGTCCATCGCACCGTACGGCCTGTTCCACTGCCGGCAGGGCCGCGTGCAGATCAGCGTGGGCAGCGAGAAGCTGTGGCACACCTTCGCATCCACGTTCGGCATGGACGCGGACCGTCCGGAGTTCGCGTCCAACGCAGAGCGCGTCCGGAACCGGGAAAAGGTCATCGAAGAGGTGGAGCGCGCGTTCGCCGAGTACGAGGCGGAGCCGCTGCTCGCGAAGCTGAACGACGCGGGGATCCCGGCCGGCAAGGTCCGCACCCTGGACGAGGTCTATGAATGGGAACAGGTCCACTCCCAGGGCTTGGTGATCGACGTCGCCCACAAGATCCTCGGCAACGTCACCCTGCCGGGGCCGCCGCTGCGTTTCTTCAGCGCCGCGGACACCGCGGAAACCACGCTCAAGGCCCACACGGCTCCGCCGCTGCTGGACCAGGACGGCGAACAGATCCGGCAGTGGCTCGGCCTTGTTCCGGCCGCCGCCGTTGGCTCTGCCGGTGCCGCCGGGGAGGGCCGCTGAGCATGAGTGCAGCCCAGAAAGCCCGCCATCTGGATGCCACCGAACTCATCGCCGCCGTCCTCGACCCCGGCTCCTACCGCACCTGGGATTCCCCCGTGGTGGACCCCGACCCCAGCCCGGAATACCGGCAGGAACTCGCGGCGGCCCGGGAGAAAACCGGCGTGGACGAGTCCGTCCTCACCGGCGAAGGCCTCATCCGCGGCCGCCGGGTGGCCGTCATCGTCAGCGAATTCCGTTTCCTTGCCGGCTCCATCGGCCTCGCTGCAGCGGAACGGATCGTGAACGCCGTCGAACGCGCCACCCGGCAGGGGCTACCGCTCCTGGCCGGACCGGCGTCGGGCGGCACACGCATGCAGGAGGGGACCATCGCGTTCCTCTCCATGGTGAAGATCAGCGCGGCCGTCCGGGCACACCGGCAGGCAGGCCTGCCCTACCTCGTCTACCTCCGGCACCCCACCACCGGCGGCGTCATGGCCTCCTGGGGTTCCCTCGGGCACATCACCGTGGCGGAGCCGGGCGCCCTCCTGGGGTTTCTGGGGCCCCGGGTCTACGAGGCGCTACACGGTTCCCCTTTTCCGGAGAACGTCCAGGTGGCCGAGAACCTCTTCGACAAGGGGCTCGTGGACGCGGTGGTCCCGCCGTGGCAGCTGTCCGACGTCGTGGACCGCGCCCTGGGCATTTTTGTGGCCGGCCCGCCTGCGCGGGTCCGCCCGCCGCGGACGCTGTCCGTGAAACCGTCCGACGCCGGCGCCTGGGAATCAATCGAAATCTCCCGGAATCCGCGGCGCCCGGACCTGCGGCAACTGCTCGCCTACGGCGCCCGCGATGTGCTTCCGCTCAACGGCACCGGCCAGGGCGAAAAGGACCCGGGGCTGCTGCTGGCGCTGGCCCGCTTCGGGCAGAAGTCCTGCGTGGTGATCGGGCACACCCGGCCCCGGCCCTCGCAGCAGACCGCCATGGGGCCCGCGTCGCTGCGCGAAGCCCGGCGCGGCATGCGGCTGGCCGAGGAGCTCGGGCTGCCTTTGGTAACGGTGATCGATACCGGCGGCGCGGCGCTATCCAAGGAAGCTGAAGAGGGCGGGCTGGCCGGCGAAATCGCCCGGTCGCTCCACGACCTCATCGGGCTCAACTCCCCCACCGTTTCCGTGCTCATGGGGCAGGGCACCGGCGGCGGCGCCCTGGCGCTGTTCCCGGCCGACCGCACGATTGCGGCGCAGCATGCCTGGCTGTCCCCGCTGCCGCCCGAGGGCGCGAGCGCCATCGTCCACCGCAGCACCGAGTTCGCCCCGGCCATGTCCGAAGCGCAGGGCGTCAACGTGGCCTCGCTGTACGCCCATGGCATGGTGGAGCACATCGTGGATGAACGGCCCGACGCGGCCTTGGAAGGCAGGGCCTTCTGCCAGCGCCTGGGTCGGGCCATCGAGTACGAGCTGGCCGCGCTGTCGGCGGCCGGGGTGGCCGAACTCCTCCCGCAGCGGCTCGAAAAGTACCGCAACCTCGGTGGCCTGGTTCCGCTCCCCCTCTAGGACCATCCTCCCCGCTCCGCCCTTCCCTCACTTCCAGGAGTTTTTGTCCAGCTAATGGGGCCTCGGGGCCGCCGTACGGCCATTATCTGGACAAAAACTCGGGAAGAACGTGGGGATGGTCAGCGGGAGAGCTTCTGGGTGTCGGGTTCCCGGTCACCGATGTGGCCGGGGGCGTTGGCCGCCAGGACCCGCTGGACGAAGGCGCCATACTCCTCCATGTAGTGGCGCAGGAAGGCCTCGGTGGATTCGTCGTTGACCTCGCCGTCAGTGCCGAACACGTCCGGGTTGAACTTCACGTAGGCCTCGGGGGCGTTAAGCTGCGGGGCGTCGAGGAAGCTCAGCACGGCGCGCATGGAGGACTGCATCACCGCTGTGCCGATGCTCCCGGGCGAAGCGCCGATGATGCCGGTGGGCTTGCGGGCGAACGAGTTGGTGCCCCAGGGACGCGATCCCCAGTCGATGGCATTCTTCAGGGCGCCGGGAATGGAGCGGTTGTATTCCGGGGAGACAAAGAGAATGCCGTCGGAGCCTTCGATGGCCTCCTTGAGGGCCCGGCCTTGAGGCGGGAAGTCGGCGTCGTAGTCGTAGCTGTAGAGGGGCAGGTCCTTAATGGGGATCTCGGTGAACTCGAGGTCCCCGGGGGCGAGCCTAATGAGGGCCTTGGACAGGGCCCGGTTGATGGAGCCGCTGGCCAGGCTCCCGACGAAATAGCCGATCTTGTGCGTTGCCATGATGGTGTTCCTTCCCAACAACCGGCGCGAACCGGCTGGGCCGACGGTGCAAAGGGCAGTGCTGCGACGGACAGCCGCAGGGGCATTTCGGGTGCAACCCCAACAGTTCAGCACAGAACAAAATTCACGGCCAGAGCGCAGGGCCGGTTCTTGACAGGCTGAGTGGTGCGGTAGCTAGATGAACGTTAAGGGATGGCCACCAGCACAGAACCGCAACTAAGGAGCGGCAGTCATGAGCGAAAATCCGGAGATGCTGCAGCGCATCCACAGCGAAGCACCAGCCGAAGGCGATGAAACGGCGGACCCCACCGACATCCGCATGCATTCGCAGGATCCGGCGGAAGGTGTGGACGACGTCGGCGGAACTGCGCCGTAGCCTGCGTAGTCATGCCGCCCGACGGCGCCGCCCGCCGTTTGGCGGTCCGGGCCGGTCGGGCGGTCCGGGACAGTTGAGAGAATAGCCGCATGGACGTCGCCCTGGGGTTACTGGCGCTCGCCGCCGTGGTCTGTGCGGTCAGCGCGCTGGGCCGCAAGCTTGATGTGTCGGTCCCGCTGCTCCTTGTGCTCGCAGGGGTGGGCGGTTCCTTCCTCCCGTTCGTGCCCCGCGTCGATCTCAATCCTGAACTCGTCCTCGTGGGGCTGCTGCCGCCGCTGCTGTATGCCGCCGCACTGCGGACGTCGCTGTTCGACTTCCGCTCCAACCGGCGGGCCATCGGGCTGCTCTCGGTGGGCTACGTCATCTTCGGCACCGTCGTCGTCGGCTTGGTGGTCTGGTGGCTGTTCCCGGAGATACCGCTGGCTGCGGCCATCGCGCTCGCTGCCGTGGTGGCTCCGCCGGATGCGGTGGCCGCCACGGCGATTGCACGCAAGGTGGGGATGCCGCGCCGGATCGTCAGCATCCTGGAGGGCGAGTCGCTGGTCAACGACGCAACCGCCCTGGTGTGCCTGCGCGCAGCCGTCGCCGCCCTCGCCGGAACTGTTTCTGTGCTGGAGATCGGCGCCGATTTCCTGCTGGCTGCCGGCGGCGGGCTGGTGGTGGGGCTCGCCGCAGCCTACGTCCTCACGCAGCTGCGCCGGCGGATCCGCAACGTTGCCATCAATACCTCGACGTCACTGATGGCACCCTTCGTGGCGTACCTGCCGGCGGAGGCGATCCACGCGTCGGGCGTTCTGGCAGTGGTGGTCACCGGCCTGATCATGGGCACCAAAGCACCTTCGATGCCCAACGGGGCCGCCCGGCAGAGTCAGCGGAGCAACTGGGAAACCGTGCAGTTCCTGCTGGAAAATTCGGTGTTCCTCCTCATCGGCCTGCAGGTGCGGGCCATTATCGAGGGCGTCCAGGACGACTCCCTGGGCGCCGCCAGGATCTGGGCCGGCTGCGCGGTGATCCTGCTGGCCGTGCTGCTGCTGCGGCCGGTCTGGGTCTTTCCGGCCACCTACCTGCCAAGGGTCATCCCGGCCGTGGCCCGGAACGACCCTTCGCCGCCCTGGCAGTACCCAGCCATCATCTCGTGGGCCGGCATGCGCGGCGTGGTCACGCTCGCCGCAGCCCTCACGCTACCCAAGGACCTGGAGCACCGCACCGTCCTGATCCTTGCGGCGATGGTGGTGGTGGGCGGCACCCTGGCGCTGCAGGGGTTCACGCTTCCCGCCCTGGTGCGGCTGCTGCGGGTGCAGGGCCCCGATCCGGGCGAGGACGCACTCTCCCAGGCCTCGCTGACGCAGCAGGCCACGGCGGCTGGAGTGGAGCGGCTGCACGAACTCCGGACCGACGATGACCCTCCGGAGGTGGTGGCCATGCTCAAGCGAAGGACGCTCGAGCGCGGCCTGGCAGCGTGGGAACGCCTGGGCAGGCCGACGGCGGAAGCCGCCACTCCCAGCCAGCGCTATGCCCAGCTGCGGCTGGCCATGCTCGAGGCCGAGCGGGCGAAGGTCCTCGAACTCAGGAGCGGCGGGAACTACGCCCACGAGGTGCTGAGCAGCGTCCTGGAGCGGCTCGACGTCGAAGAATCGATGCTGGACGCCGTCATCGAGGAGGCCGACGTTTCCGGATCCGGTGCCGTCGCCCGGCCGGGCGGCGCCTGCGAGCATCTGGAGTCGGCGCCCGATCCCGAGGTTCCCCGCGGTGCACGCTGTGACGCCTGCCTCCGCGAAGGCACGGTCACGGTCCACCTGCGGATGTGCCTTGAGTGCGGAAACGTGGCCTGCTGTGATTCCTCGTCCGCAACCCACGCTTCCAGGCATTACCAGGCCACTGGGCATCCGGTCATGCGCAGCATCGAACCGGGCGAGGACTGGCGGTGGTGCTACCTGGACGACCTGCTCGGGTAGCCCCGGCCCGCGGACAATTTCGCGTGGTCCCCCGATGCCACCGGTACGGCCGGCACCGGTTCACCCGCGATGTCCGAGGCCGGGGTGAGGACCCAGCGTTCCCCGTCCTGTTCATAGCTGATCACCATGGGCGCGGAGGCAGTGCTTGCCGCGTCCACGGCCAGCAGCAGTGCCGCCTGCATGCGGCTGGCATGCCCGAACCGTGAGTTCGGGGTGCCCTCGAGGTCGCTGTTGTCGATAAGAATGTAGGCCTTGCCTTCGGCCACGGCCTTGATCGAATACCCGCGCTCCTCGTGGACCGATCCGCGGGATGCGGCAATCTCCGTAACCCTGTCGGCCCGCACCAGTCCATGATTGATCGTGCGGATCCACACGTCACCCATGGCGTCTCCTTTGCTGCCGTGCGGGCTGAAACTGCCTCTACATGCAAACGGTAGTCCGAGACAGCCCGGATGTAAGCCCCCCAAACGGTGCAGCCGCCGTCGTTATTCAAACCGCCAGCAGGTTTTCCCCAAGTTCCTGGAGGGTTTTCCCAAAGTTCCGTAGGAAATACTGAGCCGGACCAGGGATTATCCCTGGCCGGTCTCAGAGCATCGCCGAACGCACAGCGTTCGGGCGATGCCCGCGACCGCCGGGTTCTTAGGGGGAGAGATGTTTCAAACCTTTTGGCGGTTCCGCGGGGCGATAGCCCCACATGTCTGGGCGCTGGCGGGCGGCGCCCTCCTGGTGGTTTTTGTCGCCGCCATGGAAGTGGCCCTGCCGTGGCCCATGAAGGTCATCGTCGATGACGTGCTGCAGCCGACGGGCAGCTCCAAGCTCCATGAGATGCCTGCCTTCCTCGGCCTGGCCGGCCTGAGCCAGCTCCAACTGCTACTGCTCGCCGCCTCGGCGCTCCTCGCCATGACAGTGCTGAATGCGGGGGCGGACTACCTCGGCACCCGCCTGCTCAACGGCGTCGGTGAGAGGGCGATGGCCACGATCCGGGCCGAAGTCTTCACCCACCTGCAGCGGCTGTCTTTGGCCTTTCACGACAAGCAGCGGCTGGGCGACCTCGTAACGCGCACCACCACCGACGTCGACTACGTGCGCGCCCTCATGGTGTCCATCCTGTCGGTGCTCCTGCCCAATATTTTTATTCTCGGCTTCGTCATCACGATCTGCGTGCTGATTGACCCGACGTTTGCACTGATCGGCCTGGCGGTGTCGCCGCTGCTGTTCATCACAGTGCTCTTCTACCGGCGCCGCATCAAGGGCGCGTCGAAGGAGGCCCGCAACAGGGACAGCGACATCGCGGCCGCGATGTCGGAGACGTTCGCCTCGGTCCGGGTGATGCAGACCTACACCAGCGAGGCGCGCCACGAGGAGGAATTCCGCACCCGGAATGACGGCCGGCGTGATGCCGGCCTGAGGGTGATCCGGCTGCAGTCCATGTTCTCGCCGCTGGTTGACATCATCGCGACCATGGGCACGGTGCTGGTCCTCTGGATCGGCGCCCAGCGGGTGCTGGACGGGTCCCTGACGCTGGGCCTGCTCCTCGTTTTCCTTGCCTACCTCAAAGCCATGTACTCCCCGATGAAGTCACTGGCCAAGCTCACCACCGTCATCAGCCGAGGCCAGGCCAGCGCCGAGCGCATCCAGGAAATCCTGGACACCGCGCCGGCCATCTCGGACCTGCCCGGCGCTCGGCCCGCACCGCGGCTGGCCGGTACCGTCGAACTGCGCTTAGTGAGCTTCGGCTACCAGGGCGACCGGCACGTGCTGCACGGGATTGACCTCAAGGCGGAGCCCGGCAGCGTCGTGGCGATCACCGGCCCGACGGGTGCCGGCAAGTCGTCGGTCGTCAGCCTGATTCCACGGCTCTACGATGCTGCCGAGGGGGAAGTTCTGCTTGACGGCATCGACGTCCGGGACCTGCAGGTGGCCACTGTGCGCCGGCAGGTCTCCATGGTGCTGCAGGAATCCATCCTGTTCCGCGGGACCATCTACGACAACATCGCCTACGGTTCGGAGGACGTCACCCGGGAGCAGGTCCTGGCCGCGGCCGAGGCAGCCCACGTGGACGAGTTCGTCCGCAACCTGCCCCTGGGATACGACACCCCCGTGGCCGAGCGCGGCGTCACCCTTTCGGGCGGCCAGCGCCAGCGCATCGCCATCGCCCGTGCGCTGGTCCGGGACACCCCCATCGTCATCCTCGATGAACCGACGTCCGGCCTGGACGCCATCTCGGAGCAGTACGTTATGCGCGGTCTCGAGCGGCTCATGGCAGGGCGCACGGTGATCGTCATCGCGCACCGGCTCTCAACGCTCAAACGGGCCGATCGGATTTACGTGCTGGACAAGGGGCGGATCGTGGAAAGCGGCAGGCACGCCGAACTCGCCGGGTCCGGCGGCCTCTACAGCCGGCTGGACAGCCTGCAGCATGCCAAGGACGCCCCAGCCCTCACGCTGGTTCCTGCCGAGAACCTGCTTCCTGCCGAAACCGGCAGCCTTCAGACGGAGACGAGCGCATGAGCAGGACCAAGCCCCCGACCTACGGCGCGCTGCCCTGGCGGATCGGAAAGAAGGGCGCCCTTGAACTGCTCCTGATCCACCGGCCAGGCCACGGCGACTGGTCCATCCCCAAAGGCAAGGCGGACCCTGGTGAAACCGGCCGGGAGTGCGCGGAACGCGAGGTGCGGGAGGAAACGGGCCTGCGCTGCCGCATGGGCGCGGAACTGCCCAGCATCAGCTACGAGGACAGCAAGCGCAGAATCAGGACCATCCGTTACTGGGCTGCCGCGGCCGAGTCAGGCCGCTTCACTCCCAATAAAGAGGTCGACGCCGTCAAGTGGCTATCGCTGCCGGCCGCCTTGCGCACGGTGACAGAACCGCGGGACAGGCCCGCCATCATCGCCCTTGGCAGCCTGCTCCAGTTGGAGCTGGGCGTCCGTTTGGCGCCGAAGCGGGAGAAAATGCTGCTGCTGGTGCGCGGGGCTGAGATGACCAAAACGGACGAGTGGGACCCGGCAGCCGGCAGCCGGCCACTGTCACCGGCCGGGCAGCAGGCCGCCAGGTCGCTGGCCTCGCTGGGAACCATGTTTGACATCGAACGCATCGTCTCGGCGCCCTCGGTCCGCTGCGTTGAAACGGTCGCCGCACTGGCGCGCGGGGAGTCCCTCGAAGTGGAACGTTCAGAACACCTGACCGGCGGCAATCTGGCGGCCGCGCTGGATCTCGTGGCCGCGGCCCGCGGGACGGGAACGGTCCTGTCCACCCACGAGGATGTCATGGCGGATATCCTGGCGCACCTCGTCCAGCGCGACCGGACGGTCCTGACCAAGCGCTTCCGCGTCCGCAAGGGGTCGGCCTGGGTGCTGACCGGCGACCGCACCAGGTACCACTCCGCCTACTACCTGCCGCTGTCCCCCACGGACCTCAGCAGCGTGATGGACCCCAGCGTCGCCGATTTCAGCACAGCGGCTTTCAGCTCTGCCGCGGAGCTTCGCGCCGCCGTCTAGCAGCGTGTGCCCGCGTTGCGGCGGGCGTACGCTCAGACAGTGGACATTGTGGAGTTCCTGTCCGCGCGCATCGCCGAAGACGAGGCGGCGGCGCGCAAGCTGCTCGACGACCGAACGACCTCGGAATCGGGCAAGTGGTACGAACGCCGCCTGCTGCTGGAATGCGAAGCCAAGCGGCGCCTGATCAGCATCGTCGAGGCGGCCCGGCAGACCGCCCTGGCCACGCTCGTGAGCGATCCCTTCGGCGATGAGACCGAATGGATTCCGCAGGCACTGGAATGGACCACCCTGTCCCTCAATGCGCTCGCGGTCCCCTACAGTGATCATCCCGACTTCAACCGGGACTGGCTCTGGTCCCCGTAAATCCCGTTGGCAGGGCGCGATTCAGGTGCTGCGCGATTCAGGTGCTGCCCAGGATACGGCGGGCGTCGGCCTGGGCGTCAAGCTCCTGCTCAGACACCACGGACCCGCTGATGTATCCCGCGCGGGACAGCATGGCCCGCAGTTCCGCCACGGTGTAGGGGATCCGGCGCCGGTGCGCCATGGCGTGGCAGTTGGGGCACAGCGGAACGAGGTCCCCCACAGGATCCAGCTCGTAGCCGGGACCCAGCTGCGCTGCCGGCACCAGGTGATGGACGTGGATGAAGCCTTCGCCTTCCGGGCCGTAGGCGGCTTCAAAGGAGAATCCGCAGGCGGCGCATGAGGTGCCGTGGTGCGCCAGGCAGACGCGCCGGGCGTGCGGGTTGCGCTCGTACCGGTTCACGCCTACCCGGATCAGGTCGTCCTGCGGCAGGGTGCCGGGCACCGGAAGAACCGGATCAATCTCATCGCCCGGCAGGCACTCGGCCCAGAGCTCCCTGATGGCACGTGCCTGTTCCTCCGGGATCGGCCTGCAGGCGCCAGCGTCCGCCGCAGCCGCCCAGTCCGCCCCAGCCGCCCAGTCCGTCAGCGGCGCGCGGGCCGCCAGGATGTCTGCCGGGACCTGGTCTCCGAGCGGCAGCAGCACGTCAAAGTCCACGTCAATGCAGGTCCGGGTCCGGTGTTTCAGACCCGGCCCGGCAGCCGTGTATGGCCTGGAGGCGACCACCCCGTGGCCAATCAGCCCGCTGCCTGTCTTTCCAAGCAGCAGGAGCCATGCATCCGCTCCCGGCGCCGGCTGGGCACCGGGGGCGGTGGGCCACGCCCGCCGGTGCACACCCGCGGCGCCCAGCTCATCCACCACCAGCGAATAGCCCGGCCAGGTATCGCCTACGCCCGGGTTCCAGCCCAGCAGAACAGCCACCATTCCTTTATCGTGCCACCTCCGGGTGCGGCCGTGCCCGAGTCACGGCGGGCATGTTCCGCGGACTTCAGGACGGTGGCGCAGGGAGCAGCTTTCAGGAAGGGCGGTTTCGCAGGCGTCGCCACCACGGGGGTTTGGCTTCGGTAACAGGTTCCGGCGCAGCCGCGGCCGCCGCCGCCCGCCGTTCCCGCCACCGCTGCACCTCGAGGCCGGCGTCACGGGTTTTCGTCACCACCGGTGGCCCGCCCTGCAGCTGGCGGCGGGCGTCGATGACGCTGGCATTGAAGTCCTCGACGATGTCGCGCACCTGTTTTTCCGTGTGCTGTGCGTCCAGTCTGGCGTCCAGCTCCGCGTCCTCGGTGCGCAGCAGGATCGCTTTTGGTCCGAGGCCGCTAAGGTGCTCACGCTGGATGAGGCCCTTGACCCACCAGTCGGGGTCGTAGCCCTCCCCCAGGCCGGGAATTGGCTTGCCGGAGTATTTCAGGTTGTCGAACTTTCCCTGCGCCATCGCGTCCCGGATCAGGTAGTCGGCCCGGGCGGGGTCGCTGACCTTCCGGCGCTTTTCCCGCAGTTCAGCCTCCGCGGCGGACAGCTCCGCGTCGTCCGCCGCTGTGCCGCCGGCGGACCGGAGGGCACGGAGTTCGGCCGCGCGCTCCACTTTCCGCCTGAAGTCGCCCCCTGCTGAACCCGTCACCTTTTCACCGCCCCTGCCTCCGGAGATTGTCCCGTTTCCAGTATTCCGGGGCGTGCCGGACACTTCAACGGAGCGCCGAGGGGAACCAGGCAGACGCCGGCAAGAACGACGACGGCGGGACCTCCCGCCGTCGTCCGCCTGCAGCGGTGCGTTCTACGTCGGATCCGGCTTACATGGGGTCGGGCCAGTTGCCGATATCGGCGCGCGCCGGAACGGGGGCGACCCCATCGCCTTGCGGCCGCACGGCGGCAGCGTCCGCCACCGCGGCCGGGCCGGAAGTCAGGTCGGGGACCGCCTTCACGGGGGCCGCGTTCACAGCCGCCGTGATGACGGGAAGTTCAGACCTCGGAATCTTCATAGTGGCCCTCACAGGTGGGGCGGCAACTTAAGGCCGGACCGGGTACTCAACCATGATTGCCGGCGGTCGGACGAGGCTTTGGCGAGCCCTGCGTCGAACCGATCCGGCGATCACCGACGTGCCGAATCAGCCGGGGAGGACCGGCCGGTCCGGCAACAACCGTGGCGGCCTTCCCAGCCCAGTGTCTGCCAGCAACTGGTGGCGCCGGCACACTTTCCACCACCCAATAAATCAACCCTATGTGCCACAGCGTTGACCGGCATCCGTAGCAGGTACTCGAATTTGCGCAGCGTCCGCTACTTGGGCACTCGCTGGCTTGCGGCAGTCCGCCGTCGTTGGGGGTACGTCGTCTGGCGTAATGTGCGAAATACCTGCCGGCCGCCGGCTGTTGCGCCGAACATGACAACAATCGGAATCATCGGTGCAGGACACATTGGAAGCCAGGTCGCGCGGAAGGCTGTGGAGCTTGGCTATGACGTGGTCATCAGCAATTCACGGGGGCCGGAAACGCTGGCCGCCCTCGTTGCGGAGCTGGGCCCGCGGGCAAAAGCGGCCACGGCTGCGGAGGCTGCAGCAGAGGGCGACTTTGCCGTCGTCACCGTTCCGCTCAAGAGCTACCGGGACATCCCCGTGGAGCCGCTGGCCGGAAAGATCGTGATAGATACCAACAACTACTACTGGGAGCGGGACGGCCGATTCCCGGCGCTGGACAACGGGGTAGCCACCACGTCCGGCCTGCTGCAGGAACACCTTCCGGAGTCCAAGGTGGCCAAGGGCTTCAACCACATCATGGCCAAGCAGATCACCTCGGACGGCGCCCCGGCGGGCACGGAGAACCGCCGCGCGCTGGCCACGGCCAGCGACTACCCCGAGGCGAGTGAGCTGGTGGCAAAGCTCTACGACGAGTTCGGCTTCGACACCGTGAACATCGGTCCCCTGTCCGACAGCTGGCGTGTCGAGCGCGACCGTCCGGCCTACGTCGTCCGGCAGAACGCGGCCGAGCTCCGCGAGAACCTGGCGAAGGCCCCGCGGACCATCTGATACCCAACATCCCAGGCCAGACCCTGACGAGCGGACCCGGCGGACCCTAGGCCGGGTCCGCCAGGTCAGGCGGCCAAACCACCCGGAACCGCTCGAAAACAATCTCGTCGGCTTCCGCCCATTCCAGCCCGCGGCGGTCGCGGGCGCGGGTCCAGTACCTCCGGTGCCCCGCCTGCCAGCTCGTCAACGAGCCGTCATCCTCGCCCTCATCCCGGGCGAACGCCTCATCGGCGCTGGTGAACGGGCCGAGTCGCAGCTCGACGGTCCGCAGCACGACACGCGGGACGCCAGAGCCGTCACACGCGATCCAGTGCGACCCGATGCGGGGCAGGCTCTCCCCGGCCGCAAGGAATTCGTCGGCGAGTTCAGAGGTGGCCCGTTTGGCCCCCTCGGTCACTGCCCGCAACAGCTCATCGGCCAGTGCCACCGAATCCCCGAAGCGTTCAACTGTGTAGTCCCCACAGAGGCGGACCGCTTCAGGGCAGGCGGCGGCATACTCAGACCAGAAAAGTTTGGCCGCAGCAGTGTCCACTCCCGGAAGAGCTTCAGCACTCATGCGAGCGCCCCCTTCAGCCAGCGGTCCAGCTCGGGGGCGGGGGCCGCGCCTGCCTTTCGGGCCACGATCTTTCCATCCACGATCACCATCAGCGTCGGGACCGCCTGGATGGCAAAACGGGCGGAAAGCTGCGGTGCCTTGTCCACGTCCACTTTCACGAGCTTCACCTCGCCCGCCCGCTCATGCGCCAACCGGTCCAGCACCGGGCTCACCATCCGGCAGGGTCCGCACCATACCGCCCAGAAGTCCACCAGCACAGGCACGCGGGACTGTTCGGCTATGACGGCGAAGTCGTCGTCGCCCGCCTCCACCACCCAGGGCAGGTCGCGGCGGCATTTTCCGCACCGCGGCCGGCCCTCTGCGGCAGCGGGCACGCGGTTGGCCTGCCCGCAGTGCGGGCATTTGATGATCGCCTTGTCCATGCCGTCCTTACCTCCGTTGCTGTGACTAGCAGTCAACCACGGGTTCGTTCTCCGCATGGCCGGGCGGCCGGAGGTCGATGATGGGAAGGTCCCCGTCCGTGCGGATGCTGTCTCCTCCGCCGTTGCGGTGGTGGTAGCCGGAGGAGAAGTGCCTGATCACGTGCACGGATTCCACGGCATTGGCAGTCTTCAGGGTGCCGATGATGAAGTCGCGTTCCTCGTCGGTCCCGTCGGCGATCTTGTGCGTGATCTGGAACGTGAAGAGCGAGAGGCCCACGCTTTTGTCGTATGTTCCGGCACCCACCCAGTCGACGGCGAACCCGCCGGGAAGCATCCAGCCGTCCGGGCACTTCCAGAACCGCACGTGGTGCCGCTTGCGCGGATTGCCGTCGATTGCACGCTGGAACGCCATGTCCTGTTTGTTGCCGAAGACGTACAGCGCACTGACCGGCGACTGCGGATAACTCCTGCCCAGCAGCGTCGCGGTGAGGGTCCGCCAGGCGGTGGCCGGGGTGACGGGATCGGCCTCGGTCCATCCTGCCGTGAGCATCGCGGTGCGCAGCTCGTCCGCCGGACCGATGACAGCGAGATTGACCGGATCGCCCAGCACTCCGTCGCCCGTGCGGGCACGCCCGATGAAGTAATTCGGCAGGTACAGGCTGCTGAGGATCTTGTGGACGCGGGGCAGGAAGGCGTACGCGGCAATCAACCAGACGGGGAGGAACACCCACACCTGCTCCGGTCCCCTCGCCAGGCGGGCGAGCAGGAAGAAATAGACAGCCCAGCCCACGGCGGCGGTGATGGCCACGTACAGCAGCCGCTGGAGGACGGCGACGACGGTGGCCCAGCGGGTGCCCCAGCGCGCCTTCCGGCTGTCCGGCCGGGAGTGCTCAGGCTCCTGCATGGTTTCGGTACCTCTGGGGACAGCCACCTACTTGGGCAGGTGCTCCAGCAGGTGCGCCGTGACCGCGCCGTACGCGACGTGCGGCACGATGTCGCTGACCCAGTCCGCGGCACTCCAGGTCCGCGGATCAGTCACGCCCAAGGCGGTCATGGGAACGTTCGAGACGAGCAGGGCCGCCACGGAGGCCACCGCCACCGACAAGACGGGTCCGGTGCGCACCCCCAGTGATCCGGCCGCCCCCAGCACAGCGCCGAGTCCCATGCCGGTGGCGATGCCGAGCAGCGGACCAAGCGCTTCCACCCGGTTCCCACGCTGGGCCTCGGTTCCCGGGATCGTCACGCCTGCCTGCTCCGCCAGCCGCTCCACAGAGTCGGCGGGCGTGGTGCTCGCCGACCGGCCCCGCCACACCATATCCAGGTAGCTAACGGCATTCAGCGCCGTGGTTCCCGCGGCGCCGGCGAGCGCTCCATTAACAAGTCCTTTGAACAGGGACATCCTCAGCTCTCCTTCAGGCTGTGTGCTGGGCATTTCTATGCTGAAACTTACGTGCTGCCACTGATCACGGCAACGCCGGCGGCGCTGGTCCGAAACCGAAGTCAGCGTTTGTCGCTCCGTCCCCTTATGCTGTGGGTGATCCATCCCGCGTGATGGCGCAATGCAACAACAGGGGGTCACTGTTGCGTCCGGACTCCAACTGGCGGGAGAGCCCGCCGCCGGCCGATTTTGGCTTGCCATCCAGTTTTGGCGGACCGGCCGGCTCGGGCATGCCGGCTGACCATGGCGTGACCGCAGAGGGATTGCCCCCGGGTGTCCGCCGCTCCGCGAGCGGGCGGATTCCTCAGTGGGCCATCGATGAGGCCCTGGGTATCCAGCAGGGCCCCGCCCCATGGCGTTCGGGCCCGCCGCTTCCGGTCCGGCCCACACGCGGGCATGGCAGGAAGTGGGCCATCGGCGCGGGCATCGCCCTGCTCCTTGGCCTCTCGTCCGTGCCGATGATGTTCGAGCGCTTTGTGCTGCCCGCAGTCCTGCCGTATCTCCCGGGAGCGCCGGTGCCGCCGCCCGGATTCGAAGCCGCCGACGCACCGCTGGGGCAGCCGCCTGCCAGTACAGGGTCGAAGGCTTACGCCCTGCAGGAGTCCCCGGACCCCGGCCAGCCCTTTGCTGCCTACGATCCCTGCCGGCCCGTGCATTACGTGGTCCGCCCCGACGACGCCCCGCCGGGTGCTGACCAGATGATCCAGGAGGCGGTCGCCAGGGTTTCGGCCGCCACCGGGCTGCGCTTCGTTTATGACGGCCCCACGTCGGAAGCTCCCAGCGAGGAGCGCGAAATGTACCAGCCGGACCTCTACGG
This sequence comes from Arthrobacter sp. NPDC056493, assembly GCF_042795115.1. Lineage (NCBI taxonomy): Bacteria > Bacillati > Actinomycetota > Actinomycetes > Micrococcales > Micrococcaceae > Arthrobacter > Arthrobacter sp. NPDC056493. Next base: position 22,808 of record NZ_JBHTSL010000073.1, read on the forward strand.
CAAGAGATGGGCACCTGTACTGATCGCCTGGTCCAACCCTGCGGAGAGTCCAGACCTGGCCGGGGATGTGGACGGCCTGGGCGGCAGCGGATATGCGTACGTGGAGGGGCAGCCGTATGTCCTGGTGGCCGGGCAGGTGGCACTCGATGCCCCCGATTTCGCCGACATTCTGCAGTGGCCGGACGGACGCCGGTACGCCCGTGCCGTCATCATGCACGAGCTCGCCCACGTCGTGGGCCTGGACCACGTCAATGACCCCACCCAGCTGATGAACCCGGAGGGCGCCGACCTCACGGAGTTCGCCTCAGGCGACCTCGCCGGCCTGGCCATTCTGGGCGGCGGGGAGTGCGTTCCGGAACTCTGACCCTGCCAGCGGCTCGCTGACGACGGCGGCAGGTCCCGCCGTCGTCCGATTGCCTGGCGTTTAGCCGCCGGAGCTTTCCTGTTCAGCAGCGGCGATGGCCCAGGCTGCGTTGATGAGGCCGATGTGGCTGAAGGCCTGCGGAAAGTTGCCCAGCAGTTCGCGGCCGTCGGCCGCCACCTCCTCGGCGAGCAGCCCCAGGTCCGACGCGAAGCCGGCGGCACGGTCGAAAACTGTGCGGGCACGTCCGGTCTGCCCGGCGAGCGCCAGGGCCTGGGCCAGCCAGAAGGTACAGAGCAGGAAGGTTCCCTCCTCCCCCGGCAGCCCGTCGGCAGCCCGGTAGCGGAAGACCAGCCCGCGGTCATCGGTGAGGTTGCGGTCGACGGCATCGATGGTGGCCAGCATGCGCGGGTCATCGGCGGGCAGGAAGCCCACGATGCAGAGCAGCAGGCTTGAGGCGTCGAGCTCCGCCGAGCCGAAGGACTGGGTGTAGGCGTTCGCGGCCTCGCTCCAGCCTTCCCCGCGGATCGTGGCAGCGATTGCCTCCCGTGCCTGCTCCCAGTCCGGGACCCTGTCCTGCGCGTCCAGGGCATCCGCCAGCCGGATGGCACGGTCCACGGCGACCCAGCACATGAGCTTCGAATGCAGGAAATGGCGGGGCTCGCCGCGGACCTCCCAGATGCCCTGGTCCGGTGCCTGCCACCGGGCGGCGGCGAGGTCTGCAGCGCCCGCCAGAAAGCGTTTCGTTTCCGGCTCCAGGTCGGCGAGGTATTCGGGCAGCCGGTCCGCGGCGTCGAGCAGCTCGCCGTAGATATCGAGCTGGCGCTGCTGCCAGGCGCCGTTGCCCACGCGCACCGGCCGGCTGGAGCGCCAGCCCGGGAGGTGCGGCAGTTCCCGCTCGGACAGGTCACGTTCCCCGCCGATGCCGTACATGATCTGCAGATCGTCGCCGTCCTGCTGCGCCGCGACCGCCGTGGCCAGGAAGCGGAAGAACTTTCCGGCCTCGTCGGGACAGGCGGCCACCCATAAGGCCTGCAGCGTCATGCTTGCGTCCCGGATCCAGGTGTACCGGTAGTCCCAGTTGCGGGTTCCGCCGGCCACCTCGGGCAGCGAGGTGGTGGCGGCGGCCACCATGGCACCTGTAGGGAAGTACGTCAGTGCCTGGAGGAACCGTCCGCTGGCGCTGACGAGATCCTGCCACGGCCCGCGGTAGCCCTGGTGCAGTTCCGACCAACTGTTCCAGCCCTGCAGCGTGTCCTCGAGCCGGCGCGCGGCTTCCGCCTGGTCCCACAATGGAGGCCGGTCCTCCCAGCTGTGCCGGTGGTGCAGGACGAAATGCGCTGCATCACCCGCACGCAGTGATAGGCGGGCATGGGCGGGCCCGCCGTCCAGTTCGAAGGGCACCGGGCTGGAAAGGGCCAGCACATCGGCCCCGCCCCTGGCGAGCAGCCCGCCGTCGGCCTGTTGCAGCAGCGGCCGGACCAGCCCGTATTCGGGCCGCGGATCGAAGATCACGTCCACCGCAACCTCCCCACTGGTGCACCTGACGCTCCGCAGCAGCGCGCCCGGAGACGCTGCGCCGAGTTCGTGGCCGCGGTTGCCGTCGCCGAGCAACAGGGCATCGGTCACCGTGATTGTCCCCGACCCCGAGGTGTGCGTCGTTTCGAGGACCATGCTCGGTCCGACGTAGCGCCGGGACGTTCCGGTGCCGTCCACCGGCCGGATCGCCCAGAATCCGGCCTCCTCGCCGAGAATGCGGCCAAAAACCGAGGGGCTGTCAAAGCGCGGAAAACATAGCCAGTCCACCGATCCGGCCGCCCCCACCAGCGCGGCTGAACGGCAGTCGGAAAGAAGGGCGTAATCAGCAATCGGGTCACTGGCCATGCCCGCACCATAGCGGATTCCGGAAGCCCCGGCGAGGGCGTCGAGGTCATTCATGGCGAACCCGTGGGGCCGGGACGTTTCACGTTGTCCGGAGCCGCGCAGCTGTGAAAGCATGCCTCATGCGCGCCATGCAGAATTCCAGCCGATTGCAAGATGTCCGTTACGACCTCAGGGGTCCGGTGCAGCATGCGGCAAAGAAGATGGAGGCGGAAGGCCACAGCATTCTGCGGATGAACCTCGGGGATCCGGCGCCGTTCGGCCTGCATGCGCCGGAATCCATCGTGGTGGACATGATCCACCACCTGCGCGAAGCCCAGGGATACAGCGACTCGAAGGGCATTTTTTCCGCCCGGACCGCCATCTCGCAGTACTACCAGACCAAGGGCCTGATGGAGATCGGCGTCGAGGACATCTTCATCGGCAACGGGGTCAGCGAGCTCATTTCCATGACGCTGCAGGCCTTCTTGGAGGACGGCGATGAGGTCCTCATCCCGTCACCGGACTACCCGCTGTGGACGGCTGCCACCGTGCTGTGCGGCGGCAGCGCCGTGCACTACGTCTGCGATGAAGAGAACAACTGGTGGCCTGACATGGCGGACGTCGAGGCCAAAATCACGGACCGCACGCGGGCCATCGTGCTCATCAACCCCAACAACCCGACCGGCGCCGTGTATCCGCGGCACATCCTGGAAGGGTTCGCTGACCTGGCCCGGCGCCATGACCTCGTGCTGTTCTCCGACGAGATCTACGAGAAGATCCTGTTCGAGGACTACGTCCACATCCACATGGCTTCGGTGGCCCGGGACATCCCGGTGCTGACGTTCTCCGGCCTGTCCAAGGCGTACCGGATGCCCGGCTACCGGGCGGGCTGGGTGGCGGTGAGCGGGCCGCGCTGGGCCACCGCCGCCTACCGGGAATCACTGGAGTTGCTGGCCTCGCTCCGGCTCTGCCCCAACGTTCCCGCGCAGCACGCGATTCAGACCTCGCTGGGCGGCTACCAGAGCATCACGGATCTGATCCGGCCCGGCGGCCGGCTGCGGGAGCAGCGCGACCTTGCCTGCCGGCTGCTCAACGAGCTTCCCGGCGTGAGCTGCGTGCCGGCGGCCGGCGCCATGTACCTGTTCCCGAAGCTGGATCCGGAGATGTACCCGTTCGTGGACGACGAGCAGTTCGTCCTGGACCTGCTGCAGGACCAGAAAATCCTTGTCTCGCACGGAACGGCGTTCCACTGGCACGCCACCGACCATTTCAGGTTCGTCATCCTGCCCGCGGTGGACGATATCCGCGAGGCCGTGCGCCGCATCTCCACCTTTCTGTCCTCCTACCGGGCCAAGGCCGGCCGCGCCCGCGCCATGTCCGGCAACGCCGCCCACCACAGCCAGGACGAACTGAGCGCCTGAGCCCTGCCGCTGAAGCGGCGCTGACCAAACGGCAGTGGAAAGCGGACGACGGCGGGTGCTTCCCGC